>BNVD01000088.1 GCA_025997835.1 Spirochaetia bacterium | reverse complement strand
TTACAGAATCGATAATCACGTTTTTTTCATAGTCTGATATTCGCATTTTTACCGCTTTCTTGTCGGTTCGGAAATCAATACTTTTATCGTGTCGTTGTCCATAGCATCTTATCGGATATAAACGACAATCCACTCATCTTGCTTATGGGCACCTCTAAAAACTCGGTTAGTTTTTACGGTGCCCTTGCATTTGCTCGTCTAAAGACTGCGCAAATGCGTTTTCAAGCGGTAAACATCTAAAAACTGAAGTTTTTAGATGTTCCCTTATGTAAAAATGGTGGTATTCAGCCTTCAACCGCTATCAGCAGCCAACTACGGCTATATTGTTTTCTTTTGCCCAAGTTAGGCGGGTATCCCAGGGGACCTTTTTGCTTTCCGAGCGGCGATCAAACAACACCAAATAGGCCGGGGCGGTACTGTCGATGGTATCCCGGTATTTTCTTGTTTGTGCCAGTCCCTGTTCTTTTACCGCTTCCGCACTTTTATTATCCCGCAGTAGTTTTACTTCTATTATATACTTTTTCTTTTGATACTCAACGGCTAAATCCATTCTGCCGCGGCCTGCCGCGTACTCGCGGGCTATACGTCCGCCGCCGTTTAGTACCCGCTGCAAAAAAGCCTGTAACAACAGATGCGGGAATGCTTCGGTATACGTAAAACGCTGCTTACGCTGTTCTTCCCATACTTCAGAATTTTCCCGCCAAAATTGCTGGAACTCTTTGAGTAAGGCATCCATATTGAGGGAGCCGTCCGCGTTTTTCCATTGCCATTCGGGCGCCGGAATGGCGTCCTGCGCACCTTCGGTAATATTTCGCGCCAACACTTCCCGGTAGATGGGGTTCGCTACCTGCGGCGTCCCGCCTTCTTTAGACACCAGTCCTAAATCCATGCAATAATTAAACGCATCGGATTGTGTAATAAACTGGTCCGCATCGCCGGTCATCAATGTTTCAATAATCTGTCGTATCCGGTCATCGTTTAACCGTGTTGCCAACGCGTCCAAATGGGTTTCACGGGCAAGGATCATCTGCTCCCGCGCCTGCAGGATATGTTCGATAGTTACGGTTTCGCGGCTGTCTTCATCTAATACACGCATGGTGGCGCGCTTAAATAATGAATTCACCAACCAAGGCTGACCTTTCGTTTGCTGATACACATAGTCAAGCGCTTCGGTTGTTATCTCCTGCCCCATCTCTGTTGTACGCTGGGCAAACAGACGGGCTATATCGTCTTTTTGAAAATTACTTAGGACACTGGAATCTTCTTTTATATTAAACGGAGAACCGGGATTTGGAGCAGCACCGCCTTTTGCCGCAGTGATATAATCTTTTAAATCCCGCATACCCACCAGGGCAACGGAAACAGGAAATTTCCCCACACCGCGCCCGGCAAAACCACCCCGTAATTGCCGTAAAAAGCTAATAAGCGCATCCCCGGTAAGAACATCAACTTCATCAAACAGGACGATAAGCTGCTTTGGGGCCACGAGCTTTGCCCAGTTGGCAAGCATACTGCTTAACCGGGATTGCGGGGTTTCATCTTCACCAGCAGGAACAGGCAGGTTGTATATTTTTGCCCAATACCGGATCGCATCACAAATAACCGGGATTGCCCGTTCGGCTTCCGGGATACCTTGACAGGTTTCCACGGTGACATAACAGGACACAGCCTCAGACCCGGCGTTAATCTCTCGCATCCAGCTTTGCAGAAAAGTGGTCTTGCCGGTTTGCCGCGGCGCGTGGAGCACCCAGTAAAGCTGGTCGCGGATATACCGGTGGAGCTGCGCCCCGATAAGACGTTCCGCGGGGGGCAGCATATAGTGCCGGTCAGGGTCGCAGGGGCCGGTGGTATTAAAAAATCGCTGCCGAAGTTGAACCATACCTCCAGTCTAGCAGTTTTTTATCGCTCAAACAAGAGTCCGCCCCGCATTTTGTCTGCCCCGCCGACGCAACTGTTTATAACCGGTCTTCTGTCTGCTCCCATCAACCCCGTTTCCCGTAATTCTGCTCCACCCAGCGCTGGTACTCACCGCTGCGGATGCAGTTGATCCACTCGGTGTTGGCAAGGTACCAGTCTACGGTTTTGCCGAGGCCTTCCTCGAAGTTGACGCTTTGTTTCCAGCCGAGTTCCCGCTTTATTTTGGAACAGTCGATGGCGTAGCGGCGATCGTGGCCGGGGCGGTCTTTTACATAGGTGATAGTGTTTGTAACTTTTTCAGGGTCGAGATTTGCTTTCTTCGACACGATTGCTATCAGTGAATGGAGGAGTTTGATGTTCTCCCATTCGTTCTCACCGCCGATGTTGTACTTTTCGCCAGTGACGCCTTTCTGCATAATGGCCCAGACGGCGCTGTTGTGGTCCTCCACGTAGAGCCAGTCCCGGATGTTTTTGCCGTCGCCGTACACCGGGAGGGGTTTACCTTCCAGCATATTCAGTATCATCAGCGGGAGGAGTTTCTCCGGGAACTGATAGGGGCCGTAGTTATTCGAACAGTTTGACAGGGTGATGGGGAGGCCATACGTGTGGGCGTAGGCCATCACCAGATGATCGCTTGCGGCCTTGCTCGCAGAATAGGGGGAGCGGGGGTCGTAGGGGGTGGTCTCGGTGAAGTAGCCGGTTTCACCCAGGGAGCCGTATACTTCGTCGGTGCTGATGTGGTGGAACAGCGCGTCCTGACGGATGGCTCCGGCGGCGTCTTTCCAGGCGGTACGGGCGGCGTCAAGCAGGGTAAAGGTACCCTTCACATTGGTTTTGACAAAGGCTTCGGGGCCCGCAATAGAACGATCCACATGGCTTTCGGCGGCGAAGTGGACCACCGTATCAATGGCATACTTTTTGAACAGTGATTCTACCAATTCACGATTGCAGATATCGCCGTGTTCAAAAAAGTAGCGGGCTTCGCCCGCACGATTACTGCCGAACTGTTCCTGTATATCCTTGAGGCTCGCGGCGTTTCCGGCGTAGGTCAGGGCGTCAAGGTTGATGATACGACCGGTAAACGCCGGGGTCTTCTCCAACAGTACGTGGATGAAGTTGCAGCCGATGAAGCCTGCGCCGCCGGTTATCAGGATGTTTTTAAGGGATCGCATATTTTCAGAAACTCACTCAGGCTCGTTTTCCAGTCCGGGGGGGTAATCCCCAAGGCGGCCTTGATCTTGCTTTTATCCAGCACCGAATACTCAGGCCGCGTTACCTTTGCGGGAAACTCGGCGCTGGTGCAGGGCTTAACCACACAACTCTTGCTGATAAGCCCCAGGTTTCTGCCTTGCTCGTAAATCTCGCGGGCAAAATCAAACCAGGTAATACTGCCCTCATTACTAAAATGGTATATCCCATAAGGAATATGCCGGCCCGCATGGGCGGTACAAATTAAATCTGCTATTACTCCAGAAAGATCGTATGCCCAGGTGGGGCTGCCGCGCTGATCATCCACCACAGAAACACTATCTTTCTCATTCATCAAACGGAGCATTGTATGCACAAAGTTATTGCCGTGTTTACCGTAAAGCCATGCGGTACGGACAATATATGACGCGGGACTATTTTCCAGTATTCTGATTTCACCGTCCCGCTTGGTCAGGCCGTATACACCGATGGGGTCGGTGGGGTCATCCTCACGGTAGGGGCGCAACGCTGGTGGATTACCGGCAGTAACTCCCTTCCCGTTAAAAACATAGTCGGTGGAGATGTGAATCAGTTTTGCGCCGATTTTCTTCGCGGTCTGGGCGATGTTGGCGGGGCCGTCGGTGTTGAGACGGCGGCACAGCCCGGTATCATCTTCGGCTTTATCTACGGCGGTATAGGCGGCGCAGTTTACGATCCAGGTGATGGGCGCGGCCTGATTCGCGGCAAAGGCTTCCAGTGCCGCTATATCGGTAACATCTACTTCCCGGTCGGTGCCGGTATGGGCAAGGCCCCGGCTTTCAAAGAGCAGGGAAAGTTCGGTTCCCAACATGCCCTTGTTACCAATCAACCAAATCTGCGAGTTTCCTGCGGAAACTCCCTTGGGAGAATCCTTCGGATTCTCCATTACCGGCCTCCTGTAAAGGCGGGGAGCTTCTTGTCTTTATCCGAAAGAAGGTACTCCATTCCCAAGTCCGGCCACGCGATGGCGATGGCGGGATCGTTCCAGATGATGCCGCCCTCATCTTCGGGGTGGTAAAAATCGGTACATTTATAGGCGAAAACGGCAGTTTCGCTCAATACTAAAAAGCCGTGGGCAAAGCCTGCGGGGATGTAGAACTGGTTCTGCTTTTCGCCGCTCAACGTGACGCCGTGCCATTGGCCGCGCGTGGGTGAATTGGGGCGTATATCTACCGCCACGTCAAAAACTTCACCGTCGATGACCCGGACCAGTTTGCCCTGGGGATGCACCCTTTGAAAGTGGAGGCCCCGGAGGACCCCTTTTACCGAGCGGGACTGGTTATCCTGTACAAAGGTCATGGATAATCCCGCTTCCTTAAAATCCCGCTCCGACCAAGCCTCGAAAAAATAGCCCCGGCTGTCACCGAATACTTTGGGCTCGATTTCATACAGTCCGTCTATCGGGCAGGGTTTAACGGTGAAGGGCACACATCACTCCATACGGGACCGGCAGAGCGGCCCATTTCGTTATAATTGAGCCGGTGACAAAATTAAGAATTTTAACCACGGAGGACACAGAGAGCACGGAGAAAACTCCGTGTCCGCAGACGAAGGTCTGACGTGCTCTCTGTGGTTTATCTTCTTCAGCTTTTCATTTTGGAACTGGCTCTAATCAAACAAGAATTGAAAAAGGTTCACCGGCGATGTATTTGAGGTACTCGCCGTATTCGGTCTTATAGGAGGCCGCCAGTTTGAGCAGCGCGTCCTTAGTAATCCAGCGGTTGGCGTAGGCGATTTCCTCAACGCAGGAGACGTACATGCCCTGCCGTTTCTGGATGGTGGCGATAAAGTTCGCGGCTTCCAGCAGACCATCGTAGGTGCCGGTGTCGAGCCAGGCCATACCCCGGCCCAGGACTTCCACGGAAAGGCGGCGGCGTTCCAGATAGGCGTTGTTCACTGCGGTTATTTCGATTTCACCACGGGCGGAGGGTTGTACGTTTTTGGCGATTGCCACCACGTTGTTGTCGTAAAAATAGAGCCCCGGCACGGCGTAGTGGGATTTGGGGTGTTCGGGCTTCTCTTCTATAGAGAGGGCCTTACCCTGAGCGTCAAACTCCACCACCCCATACGCCGTGGGGTCCTTTACATAGTAGCCGAAAATGGCCCCGCCGCCGTCCCGGCTTACCGTTTCGGCGGCGCTTGTCAGGGTGCGGCTGAAGCCCCGGCCGTAAAACACGTTATCCCCAAGGACCAAAGCGCAGGGGTCTTTGCCAATGAAGCGCTCGCCCAGAATAAACGCGTCCGCAAGACCCCGCGGGCTGTCCTGGACTTGGTATTCAAAACGCATCCCCAGCCAATCACCGGAACCGAACAGTTCCTTAAACAGGGGAAGGTCACGGGGGGTGGAGATGATCAGCACTTCCCGAATACCCGCCAGCATCAGCACCGACAGGGGGTAATAGATCATCGGTTTATCGTAGAGGGGCAGAATCTGCTTGGAGACCGCCCTGGTTATGGGGTAGAGCCGGGTTCCGGCCCCGCCTGCAAGGACTATACCTTTCATGTCTGCTTTTTATTCCTGTTCCGCCGGGCAAGGCGGCTTTTTGCTGCGGGCAAAACCAGCATGATAATCACCGAGCCGAGTATGGCGCCTGCTGTATCGGCGAGCCAATCCCAGACGTTGCAGTCCCTGCCGGGAACGTAAAATTGATGCACTTCATCAACAATTCCATAGATTGAGCTGATGAGGGCGGTTAAAATCAGGGGCATCAACCGCCGCTTCCGCCGCCATTCTGACGGAAACCAGAGACCAATGGCGGCGGCAAGGACCAAATAGGCAACTAAATGCTGGAGCTTATCAAATCCCAGAATACCCTTGGGCTGAGGAAGGATACTTTGGGATGAAAGAAACCAGATCGCCGCTCCTATCAGGAGGGCGAAAAGCCTTTTAACCACCGCTAACCGGGGATGTATCATAAAACCTGCCAATTCCAATACATATAGAATGGATGTCTCCAATAAGAGACACCTATTCCATCGGTACTGGAATACCCCCGGACTACTGGTCCATTGGACTTACTAGTCCATTGGACTTACTAGTCCAAGTGACCTACTGGTCGCCGAACCTATGGTCCGCCCCTTCCCTTGATGAACCCGGCCGCCGCCGTAACAGGCTTGCCGAATTTGCCTATTCCCAGACGCCGGAGAACCGGTTCGTAAGGGCTCAGCTTTCGTATAACCAATATCATACCATAGTGATGTGAGAATGACAACCGCTCTTGAAAGAAAGTTGTTCAAAATATGAACAACTTATAGGAGAATTTTTTGGGTCACCCTAGCAGTTTGTTGTACTTCGTGCATTTCAATGGGAAAAATCGGCTTTCAAGCCGATTTTTCCCCTGCAAACTCCGCTCAGAAACGAAGTTTCTGCAGGAGCCCGTTAATAGCAGGTTTTTTGCGGCTTCAAGCGCAAGGCGACCGTGTACGGTCGCACACCTACAAGTGCGACAGGCTCCTAGCGAATATTAGGGGTGAAATAGTCCCGCGTCATTGACATACTTCGCAAAAGCGCTTGACCAACAATAAAATGGGGTATATTCTGAACCTTGTACTGGAGGGATATAATGAAAACACTGAAAAATACTACCGTAATGGTATTTGTTTGCGGCGCACTGTTCGTGTTGCCCCTTGCTGTGTTGAATGCGCAGACTTCTCCCGAAGAGCCGGATGCGGCAGTGGAGACGGGTTTGACTGCGGCTCAACAACAACAGCTGGAAGATTCGATGAAACGCAGCGAAGACGCTGCGAAAAGAGCCGAAGACGCCGCAAAAAGGCTGGATGACGCTGCGAAAAGGGCCGAAGACGCCGTAAAAGCGGCGGAAGCGCTCCGGAAACAAGCGGACGATCGCGCAACAGCCGCTGAAGCTGCCCAAAAGAGAGCTGAAGAACGGGCTGTTGCTGCGGAAGATTCTGAAAAGAAAACACGGGCTTTGTTTGACGAGTGGGCAGCCGCCAAGGCCGAAGAAGCCCGTTTAGCCGAAGAAGCCCGTTTAGCCGAAGAAGCCCGTTTAGCTGAAGAAGCCCGCTTAGCTGAAGAAGCCCGCTTAGCTGAAGAAGCCCGCTTGGCTGAAGAAGCCCGTTTAGCTGAAGAAGTGCGCCGCCGGGCCTATACGGTAAAGGAAGGGGACACCCTCAACGGTATCGCGCGCGAGAAATATAATGACCATAGCCAGTGGCCGAGGATTTACGAAGCTAACAAGGATCGCTTGACCAACCCGAATAACCCCAACTTGATACATCCCGGTCTGGTACTTGACGTGCCCGATATGGTGGAAGCAACCGCAGAATAGGGTGCCAGGCACCAATGGGTAAACGCCTATGGTGCCGGGCGCTGAATTTGCCTGATACTATGTTGTAACCACTGTCACAAAAAAGGGGCCGGGCACCATAGGAACTTGTAGTATACACCAAAGTATGGGTATACTAGGGAGTATGCCGGAATTGGTCGTTTTGGAGTCGCTGGTTAGTCTGTTTCTGCTGCTCCCCCTTATCCGGCCGCTGGTGAAAAAATTGTGGCCCATGGACGGCCTTGTCTGGCTGCCGGTACTGGCACTGGCTATCACCATCGCCATCTTTCCTGCGTATGGGTTCCGGCCTGAATGTATCCCCCTGCTGTTGTATGGAATCATCCTCAATATCATGAATATTCCATCGCTTATGTCGCTGTTGGCCCATTTAAAGAACGATGATTTTCGGGAACGGAACCGGGGGCTTATCTTTTTTCTTTTCGTGTTGCTGATTTTCACCGCCGGGACGGCGATTTATTTTCTTCCGGCCAGGGACACGGCGCTGCTCGCTGACGGGGTACAATCCGTTACCCTAAGCGACGATGTCCGGCAGGAAAAGCTCTTTGTACGGGTGTATACCGCAGAGGCCGTATCCGCCGAACCCCGGCCGGTGATGCTTCTGATTCCCCCGGTAACCGGATCGGTTCTGGTTGTGGACCGTATCTGCGGGGCGTTGCGGGATCAGGGGTTTACGGTGATAACCTGGTCGCGCCGGGACTTTGACCTTGCGGCGCTGGACGGGCAGGGGCAGATATTCCGGCTCCCCATACAGGATCTCTTCGCACTCTTCCGGGCAAACAGCCGGGGCAGCATCTCCGAGGCCGCCAATGAAGCGGGCCGCTTCCTGGAAACCGGGCGGGGCTCCGATATCAGCTTCCTGCTTGACGCTATCAAAATACACCGGGGCTTGCCGGATTTTGATGAAGGACCCGGCGGGGCGACAATCGATTGGACGTGTATCTTTGCGGCAGGATACGGCGCGGGCGGGGCCGCCCTGCTATCGCTGGCCGGGACGCCGGAATTTATTGCCCAAAACCCCGCGTTGCGGGGGATTATTACCGTGGAAAGTCCGCCCCTGTCGGTGCTGAAAGGGGAGGACCGTCCACCGGCGGTGATTTCCCCTCAGGATACCAACTGGATCCACTCCCTCTGGACCGGGGTTTCGGCGGATACGGCCTCTGCGGTATACACCCGTACAAAGAGCTTTTCCTGCCGGACATCGTCGCTTAGGGTAACGGATTGTACCCCGTCAGCGAGCAGCGCCGTGTCCCTGGCCGAGGATTTACGAAGCTAACAAGGATCGCTTGACCAACCCGAATAACCCCAACTTGATACATCCCGGTCTGGTACTTGACGTGCCCGATATGGTGGAAGCAACCGCAGAATAGGGTGCCAGGC
>BNVD01000087.1 GCA_025997835.1 Spirochaetia bacterium | reverse complement strand
CTTTATGGAGCAGACCCGGTTCATCATCAAAAAGGTCGTTGGCCTGTATAACGAAGGGGACGCGGTCCGCGCAGCGTTTATGCCCACCCCCTACCTCTCGTGCCTGGTGAAGGGCTGCGCCGAACAGGGGAAGGATGTTACCCAGGGCGGCGCGGAGATACGGTTTATCACCGTGGAAGGGGTGACCTTTGCCACCACCATCGACAGCCTCCTGGCGATCAAGTACCTGGTTTACGACACCAAAACCTGCACCATGGATGAACTCATCACCGCGCTGCGGGACAACTGGGAGGGCCACGAGATACTTCAGGCCAAGGCAAAAAACAAAGCCCCCAAATACGGCCGGGACGACCATGATGCTGATGAGCTTGCCCGGAAGTTTATGGAGTTCTGGAGTACCGAACTACCGAACTACCGGGGCGTCAACGGACAGATATACCGGGGGGGTATGCTCTCCTGGAACTACTGGATAAGCGACGGCTATGTGCTCTGCGCCAGCCCCGACGGCCGCAAGCGCGGACAGTTTCTCTCCAACGCCATCTGTCCTTCCAACGGAGCGGACAGTAACGGCCCCACCGCCAACAGTAATTCTGTGGGAAATGCCCTGGGCGGCAGAGAAGCAGATGGGGGATATGTCAACTACCTTCCCAACGGCGCGAGCCACACCATCACCATGAGCCCCTCCCTAATGCGGGACGACGATCACCGGACCAAGTTCAAGGCTTTCCTCCGGGGATACGCCGAAAACGGCGGTACCGCCCTGCAGATCAACGTACTGGACGTGGAAACCCTCAAGGACGCACAGAAAAACCCCGAGGACTACCGGCACCTTTTGGTCCGGGTTACGGGATACAACGCCTACTTTACCAGCATAGGCCGGGAACTCCAGAACGAGATCATCGACCGGGAATCCCACGGGAGGTTTTAGTATGTCCTGCGGGGACATGCCGTCCATGACCGTAACGCTGCTGGACATCCAGCGTATGTCCACCGAGGATGGGCCGGGGCTGCGAACTACGGTGTTCTTTAAGGGCTGTAATCTCCGCTGCCCCTGGTGCCATAATCCAGAGAGTATAGGCCGGAAACCGGACCTTAACTGGCTGTCCGTCAAGTGTATGGGCTGCGGGATATGCGCCACAGTCTGCGAGCGGGGGGTAATCACCAGAGACAGTAACGGTGTGCATTTCGACCGGCCAAGGTGCATCGCCTGCGGGCATTGCACAGATGAGTGTCCCCAGGGGGCCATCGAATTAAAAGGGCGGCCCATAGAAGCAGAAACACTGTTTCGGGAACTTATCAAGGACCGCGCGTACTTTGGCGGCGAAGGAGGCATCACCCTTTCGGGCGGCGAAGTGATGCTCCAGGGAGAAGCAGTAGTGATGCTGGCGAAACTCCTCAAAGAGGCGGGGATTCACGTGGCGGTGGACACGGCGGGGTGTTACGACTTTAAACTGTTGGAAGCCATGCTGCCCTATATGGACATGGCGCTCTATGATATCAAAATTTTCGATCCCGCCCGGCATCTGGAAATTACCGGCGGGGATAACCGGCTGATTCTGGAGAACTACCGGAAACTCCGGGACGCGGGTATGCGCCTCTGGGTGCGTACCCCGGTCATTGAAGGGGCCACCGACAGTGCGGAAAACATCCGGGCTATCGGCGGCTTTCTCCGCGAGGCGGGGCTTCCTGAACGGTGGGAACTGTGCAGTTTTAATAATCTCTGCCGGGACAAATACACCCGGCTTGATTTGGACTGGGCCTATAAAAATACGGGTCTCACGGAAAAAAAGCATATTGAAGAACTCGCGGCAATTGCCCGGAGCTGTGTACCGGGCGCAATGTACAGCGGAACTACAAAGGAGTGATGAATATATGGTGGCGTTTAACAATGAGTTCGATGATTTCACTACAAAAAAATTTGAGAATGACAGTAAAATCGGAATACTGGCTTCGGTGGCGGGCGATGGGTATCCCCATCTGGCTTTGATTAGTTCTTTGAGCGTAAAGTCGAAAAAGGTACTCATGTGGGGGCAGTTCTCCCAGGGGTGTGTCAAGGCGTACCTCAAGGATAATCCCAAAACGGGTTTTATGGTGGTTTTGCCGGATATGTATTGGTGGACCGGAAAGGCCCTGCATACCGAAACCGTCCTTAAGGGAGCGGATTATGAGTATTTCAACAACAAGCCCCTGTTCCGTTACAATTCCTACTTTGGTTTTGGCGCGGTGCATTACGAGGATCTGGTAGATGTCAGCGTTGGGCAGAAACTGCCCATCCCCCAGGTAGCATTGGGCGCCATTAAGTCTGCGTTGATGAAGGGCGCCGCCAAACGGGGCGGCGACACGGAGCCGGCGATCCAAAAGCTGCCGCCCTACGGAATGGACCTGGCGTCAAACATGGGGAGCCTCAAGTTTGTAGCATACGTCGACAGTGACGGCTTCCCCCGGATCATCCCCGCCCTGCAGGGAACGGCGGTGAACGCCAACCGGATGGTATTCTCCACCCTCCCCTACGGGGAACTGCTGGAAAAAATCCCTGCGGGAGCCAAGGCCGCAGTGTATCTGGCGAACATGGATTTGGAAAGCCTCCTCCTCCAGGGGCGCTGGTCGGGAATGGGCAAATACGGCGGGCACAAAGGCGCGGTCTTCGAAATCGACAAGGTCTACAACTCCATGCTCCCCCTGGGCGGCTATGTCTATCCGCCCAAAGAGCTGCCCAATGTCTACGGAGACCGGGACTGACGTGTCCGCGCAGGATTACTACAGCAGATGACGTACCGGTACCACCCCTGAGACAAATACTGTGCCGTTTAGGGCAGTAACGGTGGGTTTTACGCATCCTCGCCACGCAACACCCCACATCCATGTAGTATCATTCAAAAAAAACACAAAAAATCTGCTTAATTTCGGCCAAGTTTTTGGGAAACCGAATTTTTTTTCCTTATATGATACGGGGAGAAGAAAAAAAATGATAAACAGCCCCTCATTCCCTGTGCGGCACATCTTGTAGCCGCAAAAGCTGATCAATTTGATTAAGGATGTAATCTTGAAATTCAGGATAGAGGCCGTTAAAGAGTTTGGTCATCCGTTCAAACCTTTGGGCAGGAGTTTGACACAGCGGCGAAGTCAACTCAAACATGGCGCCTTCGCCGGTTTGGAGCCAGCTTTCATTCACGGAAAACGCGGCGGCAATCAGCGCGATAATGCGCTCGTTTACCGGACAGTGGCCCAACTCGATCTCCGCCAGGTACCCATTCGAAATATGTATCTCCCTGGCAAATTTTACCTGAGACAGTTTGAGGGCGCTGCGCAATTGCTTGATCCGTTCGTGCACGGTATTGGTCCCCGACGCCGGATCGGCGGTCAAAATCAAGCTGTTTTCTCCATTATCAAGCATAAAAGCCTTTTTTGCCTCTCGACCATTCAAAAATTTATCAAAAAACCGCTTGACAGGCAAGTGGTTTTTCATGAATTACAAGAATTCGCCCACTTGACGGCTTGACGACACTCAGTTATTATACTATAATGCTTTGCCATTGAGTAATAGGGGGTATCTGTGGAGGAGGAGGAAGAATCGCCGCCGGATGAGAAAACCGGACGCTTGCAAGCCGGTTTCTCAAAGCTGCCGGAAGAATATCAGGCATATATTCTCGGCCAAGCCGATGTTTTGACGAAGTTTCAGGGCCGCTTAGCCGGGAGCCCGGATGGCCGGATTGCTGAAACAGATAAAAGATGAGGGGAACGATGGGGTTTTTATGCCGTCCTTGGGCGGTTGGAAAACGGCGGGCGTTGCCTGTCTGATATACCCTAAAAAGGAGGCAAAATTATGGCTTATACAAAACCGGTAGTGCTTGCGCAGAATGGCTAGCAGGGTACAAGTCCAGAGGAGCGGGGAAAGTAATCTGCGCCGGAATCCGCAGTAGGGGCTGAATCTGTTTATCGAGGTTTTTACGCCGTCCGTTGGGCGGATTGAAATTTGCGGGCGTTGCCCGCCGGAAATAAGTTTTTCGAACAATATACGTGTTTGATAGACTATAAACCAAGGAGCTTTTTATGTATACATTTGAAAACATCCCATGTGTATTCTGTAGGACATGCGAACATTATGAGAATACACCCACAACGACTGCGCCGCATAAATGTTGGAATAATCCACCCTATACATCACCTCTTGCTGAGATGTATGGAAATGCCACAGCCAACAACTGTAAAAATTTTAAAGAAAAGGTTTCCAAGGGGATATCGGACAGTTCGTCAGGTGGTGGCGCTGGTTTGGCTGGATCTGCCGCAGTCGGCGGATTGGCTATAGGTGCGGGCGGGGGCATTGTCAAAATTCTTTTATTGCCATTTAAGCTCATTTTCCTTTTGTATAAATATCTCTTTATAGGATTTATTTTCCTTTGGAAAAAATTTGCAGTACCCCCTTTTAAAAGGTATGCCTCAAACCGGCGTCAAAAGATCAATACTCTTGATCAGGCGGTAGACGGTGTTTTCTTTGATACCGATGATTCTATCACCCCGAGTACGATATGCGAGGAACTTGATGGTTTAATTTCCGACTATGATGAACTGCGAAAGGCAAGGATGCATTGGGGGTTAATGGTGTTTACGGTCGTACTTTTCTTCTACCCGCTTTTGGGGTTGCCTTATTTTTTCAAAAAGGAACCGGGTATCTCAAAAACAAAAGCCTTAAAAAAACTGTTTGGAAAAATAGACGAAGGTGTACAACAGTTAGGCATGAAAGGCGATACGTCAAATGCCGAACGCTACCAGAAAGACGTAAAAAAAATGAGGCTTAATAGGAAACTTCAATTTGTAATACCTATAGGTATTGTTGTTGTTTTCTATGCTGCAATTTATTTTGGTCTTAACTTATACCTCAAATCTGTCCTATAAAAAACATCGTGCGCCGTTATTGGCGCACGATGTTACAAAAGGTTACGGGAAAATGCAGGAAATACGCAATTCTAATAACGAAGGAGTTTTATTATGGCTTTTTGTTCAAAGTGCGGAAAGGAACTGGCGGAAGGTACACAATTTTGCGCATCCTGTGGAACACCGGTTGGAAGCATAGCGGCAGCACCGATGGCAAAGCCAGCGAAGGAAAAAGTAGGGAATATCAGGGTATGTCCATCCTGTGGCGCGTCAATAGAATCTTTTCAGGGTCATTGCCCTTCCTGCGGCCATGAGTTGAACAACGTGGAAATTGTTGGCAGTATTCAAGAATTTTATAATAAACTTATTTCCACAAAAAAAGCTTCGGAAAAACTTGATCTAATAAAATCATTCCCGGTTCCTAATACAAAGGAAGATATTATAGAGTTCTTAATACTTAGCCGCAGCATGATAAAGCCCAACACAAACGAATTGCCCGGCATTCGTGATGAAAACAGCGCCTGGATGACGAAAGTTCATCAGGTTCAAGCGAAGGCAAAAATGGTAATTTCTGATGACCCGGAGGCCATGAATGAGGTTGCAGCGATTATCAAGCAGATCAATCAGGTTGAAGAAATAACGGAGACAGCTAAGAAACAAAATGCGAAAAAAAGAATATTCTCGAAGCTGGCAATAGGCGTTGCGGCAGTTGTGGTGGTTATTGGGTTAATAGTAGGTTTCTCTACCATATTTTTTGGTACAACAAAAGTGCCTTCATCAGTAACGGTGGCTGGAACAAATATTGAGATTGGTAATGTCATGGCAAAATATGTAAAAGTAGTAGACCAGGACTACACGGTTGTTTCCGACTTAACCAAATGGCGTATTGACATGAACATTCAATTTGAGCTTGTTACAGATTTCAAGGCTGTTTTGGAGGCAAAACGCGAAGAAGTACGGAAAAAAAGGGGATGGAAAGATACGTCTACTAAATTGACCAATTTCCTTGTTGGTTACAACGGTGCTTCGTTGAATGCTGATGTGCTTGATGCAGGTGGCAGTAAATTAGGTGAGTTAAGGTGTGGATCTACGGAAATAGGAAAACTAACTGATTGGCTCAAAAGTGCCAAAATCGGTGATAAAATTACGTTGAATTTTTATTACAGTTTTACCTGGTGGGATAAAATACCGGAAAGGAAAAAATTAATGGCAAAGGCCATGGCTATGAAAGCGTGTAGGATTGACGACGTGCGTCCGCAGGCAGCGGTTTATAATATAGATATTGGCTATAAAGAATCTTATGAATTTGTAACGAATTTTTAGGGGGCATTTCATGGCATTATTTGGCAGCAAAGACAAACCCAACAAGGGCGGGCTCGTCGCGGATATGATCATGAGTCCCGAACAAGATCGGGACTGGCTCATCTACAAGTGGCGGCCCGAAGGGGAAGAGGCGGGCAGTACCAAACGGGAAAACTCAATACGCTTTAGTTCGAGCCTGACGGTGCGGCAGGGCGAAGTTGCCGTGTTCCAGTATTCAACCAAGGGGGGAGGCGGACAGCAGGACTACATCGAAGGTTTCTACAGCGATACGGTTAAGACCGCGAACCTTCCCATTCTTGCCGGTATCCTGGGCGCGGCCTACGGCGGCGGCACACCCTTTCCCGCGCAGGTGTACTTTATCAATATGGCGGGGGTTAACCAGGTCAAGTTTGGCGTCCCCTATTTTAATATGTTCGATCCCCGCCTTCCCGAACATCCCGTGGATGTGGCTGTGCGGGGAACCATCACCTTCCGTCTTTCGGACTACAGACAGTTTGCCACCCTGCAATCCCTGGTCGATTTTGACATGGGAAAGTTCGAGAAGCAAATCCGCGATGCTGTCATAGATTATGTCCAGTCAACGATGATGGACATACAGGCAAAGCTGGGAAAACCGCTGATCCAGATTAATACCTACCGCCGCGAAATCAAGGGCATTTTGCAGGATGACCTGGGCGGAAGCCTTGCTTCAACCTTCGGCGTTACCCTGACGGAACTCAATATCGCGGCCATAGAGATAGACCAGGAGGGTGAAGGCTACAAACAGCTTGCCCGCCTTACAAAAGATATTACATCGGCAAAAATTGAGACCCAGGCCGAGTTGAGTGTCCGCGGTATGCAGGATCAGTATGAGCTTAATCAACAGAATCTTGCGTCCACTTCGGAGATTAACCTTGAACACATGGGGGAAACGTACCGGATCAACCGTGAAGAAGGTCAATATGCCCAGCATATGCAAACGGATCTGGGCGGCTTTGCACTTCACCAACTTAAACAGCAGGAAGAAATTGCCAAGGCATCAGCCGGAGCAATGGGGGAGATGGGAAAGGGCGCCGGTGTCAGCATGGGCGGCAATGCCGGCGGCTTCAATCCCGGCGCAATGATGGCGGGAATGGCAATGGGCAGTACCGTTGGACAGGGAATGGCCGGCATGATGGGCAATGTGTTTAATCAAATGGGACAAAGCATGCCACAAGTACCCGGTCAAACGCCGCCGCCAATGCCGGGAGCAGGAGCGCCACCACCCATGCCGGGAGTACCGCCGCCGCTTAATCTTCAGTTTAGTGTGGCGGTGAACGGGCAAACCTTTGGCCCCTATGATCTGAACGTACTTTCGCAAATGGCAGGCGCCGGGCAGTTCAATGCGCAAAGCATGGTCTGGCGGCAGGGAATGGCGGCATGGCAGGCTGCGGGAACGGTACCGGAATTGGCGCCGCTTTTTGCAGGAACCGGAACTCCGCCGCCACCGCCCCCGGGTTTATAAAAAGAAAAGGGAGAAATGATATGGGTAATCACGAACATAACAATTTTTGCGGTAACGCTTCCGGCTTTTCGGCCGAGCGCCTTGTTGAGTTTGGCATCGGTATGTCCCTGGCAAATCAGTTTACGCGTATGATGAATCAGACCATGTCGGAAACTATGCAGCAGTGGCCTTCTACGATGAATGCGCCGGGCGGCGTCGCTCCTTCGCGGCTATATTACGTAATGCTTGAGGGCAAACAGGCGGGGCCTTTTTCCGAAACCGAAATTGCCCGGCTTATTAACGATAAAAAAATCGTTAAGGAGACCTATGTGTGGCACCAGGGAATGAAGGAATGGAAACCGGCGCAGGATGTGCCGGAAATCCTGCGTATTATCGCCCTTGCCCCGCCGCCTTTTGAAGGAGCATAGTGAAGCAAGCTTCTTTGGGAAGATTGCTTCACTTTCGATTGAACTTTGACGGTTCGCACCGTCCATATAAAGGAGTATAGTATGAAAATCAATGGAGTAACCCTTATTATCGCCCTTGCAGTCGCCGCGCTGGCAGGATACGCGTTTTACGCGGCAAACGGAGCGGCCACGGATATTCCCCTCGCCAATGCATTGGGTGGCGGAATTGCGTTATTTGTTACCCTTGCCGGAACTATAGCCGTTGGCTCAAAGGACGGCGGCGGGAGCACCTTAAACATTCGGCTTGCGTCCGGTGTGTTTTTTGTGCTGCTTTTGATAGAACAAATTATATTCTGCATGGTTTCTTTCCATATTGCACCGTACATCATTGTTACCGGTATTTTAGTATTGATCTATGTACTGATTGCCTATGGGATTGGTAAAGCGCTAAAGTAGTTCTGTTTTTCGCAGGCAGGGTACAAGTCTAGGAGTTTGTTGCACTTCGTGCAGTTTGATAAAAAAAATCGGCCTTCAAGGCGATTTTTACCCTGCAAACTCCGTAAGGATGCCCCTTTATCGGGTTTTTTTGCGGCTTCAAGCGCAAAAAAACCACAAGTGCAACAGGCTCCTAGGAGCCTGTCGCGCTTTCCCAGGGGATCGCCACACACCGACAAAATATGGTAAAAAGGGGGTATGGGAATACGATTTGTGGAGATAGATCGGGAGACGCCGATGCTGATACCGGTAGATTTACGGGAATGGATACCGGAA
>BNVD01000086.1 GCA_025997835.1 Spirochaetia bacterium | reverse complement strand
ATCGGAGGAGACGAGCGGCGCGAGACGGAGCAGAAGCCCGGCGCGCTGGGCCCGGCGCTTGCGGTAGAGCCGCCCCAACTGCCGGTAGAGGCTTAAACGGCTGAATTCTTTGGAAAAAAACGAGGTGGCGGCGCTTTCCACGGTGTGGGCCTCGTCGATCACCACCCGGCGGTAGGGGGGCAGCACTACGGTGTTATCGTACCCTGCCCCTTCACTGCGGGCCGCCAAGTCGGCGAAGAGCAGGTGGTGGTTTACCACGAGGATACGGGCATCGGCGCATTCTTTACGCAGGGCCAGAAAAAAGCAGCGGTCCCGTTCGGGGCAGCGCAGCCCCATGCAGGTATCCGCCTCGGAACAGACCCGTGACCAGACCGCCTCAAGGGGCAGGAAGGGCAGGTCCGAGCGGCTCCCGGTTTTGGTTACTTCCGTCCAGGCTACGATAGAGGCGATAGCGTCATTTTCCTCCTCGTCCAGGCTGGGCTCCCGGATAGCGTCCTCCAGACGGCGGCGGCAAAGGTAGTTGCCCCGGCCCTTCATCAACACCACCTTGATGGTCTTCCCCAGGGCGGAGGCAACCAGAGGGATGTCCTTTTCGTAGAGCTGCTGCTGGAGGGTGATGGTGGCGGTTGAGATGACGATCCGTTCGTCGTTGTCCAGGGCGTAGCGCATAGCCGGGAGGAGGTAGGCAAAGGACTTCCCTACCCCGGTGCCGGCCTCGGCGGCGACCAAGGCATCGTCGTTAAAGCCCCGGATGATGAGCCGCATCAAATCAAGCTGGCTTTCCCGTATCTCGAAGGAGGGCAGCCGTTTGGCGATGGCGCCGCCCTCCTCCAGGGCGGCGCATATCCGATTAGCGTTAAGTTTCTTGACGGTTTTACGGCGGGTGGGCTCCGCCACCACGTAGACCTGCTTCACCTCATTATCGATGATAAAAGACCCGGTCCCGCTTTCCGCCGCCTGGGAGGCGATGGCCATGTCGTTATCGCTGGGGGTGAGGAAGCCCGATGGGTGGTTGTGGATTAATACGTCAGGAGGATGTGACACATCCGCAGGATGTGACACGTCCGCAGGATGTGACACGTCAGGAGGATGTGACACGTCCGCAGGACGTTCAGTTGAAATTTCCATCCGGTCGCGGAGGGCCAGAACAGAATCGATAGTACCCCGTGCATGGACCTGGGCCTTAACCACCAGACCCTGCTCGTCAAGCCAGCCTGAAGCAAAGACCTCGTTACCCCCGGCATCCAGAATTTCGGCCCGGAGATAGCGGATTACGGTTTCGGAGATGCGCTTTGTTGCCTGCACTATGAGACAACAGTATCATATATCAGAACTGCCGGCCAACGCCCAAGAACGGCTCAAGGTATCCTAGGAGCCTGTTGCGCTTGTAGGTTTTTTGCGCTTGAGGCCGCAAAAAACCTGCTATTAACGGGCTCCTTACGGAGTTTGCAGGGTAAAAATCGGCTTGAAAGCCGATTTTTTCTATTGAAATGCACGAAGTGCAACAAACTCCCAGTTGGGAACGGTTGGCCCCGGAAAATATATGGGTAAAGAGGGTAAACCGCTTGTCTCACGAACTTATTTGGTTTCAGTTATTTCTTGAGGGTGAATAAAGTTCCGTATGAACGAAATCATTTTTTTTCAAGTCGTTGATATTGTTATTCACCGTATCAAATTTTGAAGATATGGAAGTTTCGAGCGTTTTTATACTACGCTGTATTTCGAGGTCTGCCGGTCTGATAAAAGCAAAATATACTACAACACAGAGGATGAATAGACCTATAGAACCATATTTCTTGATAAAATCCAAAGCAATTATCAGCTTTTCCATTCTATTGCTCCTGTGCTCCCCTCTTCGTGAAAACGCTCCGTATCAAAAATAGCCTATAGGTAAACCGCTTGTCAAGCGGACAAGTATAACAACGGGTCAAAATGACCCGCTTGTATTCTCCGTCAAGATCAGGGCGTAATTGTAATCGTGAAAAAAAACGTAAGAAACATAGTAAGGCCATCGGCGCTGGTTATTTCTATCGTGGTGGTATGGGTTCCTGGGCTAAGGTCACCCCAGACTACCAGTAAGTAGTTCGTACCACCAGGCGCGATACTGTTCATCGGCCCAGACCCAATGTAGCCGCTGACCTTTACTGGAAGATCTTCGGGGTTACTGCTAACGATTCTCAATACTCCGGTTGCCTGACTGCCCATATTTACGATGCCAATGCATCCGTCTAGCGGGCCTCCGTCGGTATAATCAAAGACTATGTTCCAGCGAGCACCATCCCAAAAGAAATGTTTCCCGACCTCGGCTTTTGACAAGTCGTCTATAGGAGACCGATAATATGGGCCCGCCCAGTCAATACCGGAATTGATTACGCCAACCGCAAGTTTAAGAGCCCCAGGCACCGCCACCATAACATCGCCGCCCTGATTTCTTACCTCTACATCGGCGGTATAGAAGTTTAACGCAAGTCCGGATTTGGGCCACACCTTAAAGGTGCAGGTTTCGCGTGGGAGGATATAGGTTCGCGGTGGTTGTGTACAATCGAAAGCGTCATCCCCGACAAAATAGACAGCGGGTATGAACGCCTGGTTGCCCATATTGGTTATGGTTACCGTTTTAACCTCCCAACTCCGATACCCCTGGTTTAGATACGGGAGGGTGTAGGGTCCGTCTGGGTCAATACTGTAAGCGTATTGGGGCGCCTCATATGTCATCGATATCGTGGCATAAACGTCCGCAGAAATACCATTACTTCCGCTTATCGATACTTTGGCTTCATATGATGCGCTGGATGTCCAAAAGCTGGAGCTGCGGTTGGGGTACACATCAAAGTTAGCGGTTCCACCTACCGGGATACTGCCTATCGTTGTTTTTGAAAGGACAAAAGCGCCGGAGAGGGGGGTTTCGTTTCCAAGAGAGAGCGTTAAGGGCCCGGTCGGCTGATTGCCCGTATTGGTTATGATTACCGTTTTAGGGAGCACATAAGACACATACGGACTGAATGTATCCGGGAAATCACAAGAACTGTAGCCATACCAGGGCGCACCGTGAATGTCAACATGTATCCCATATGAGGGATCCGCTACGGTAAAGCTGACATCAAAGCCCGCCGTAATACCACTGCCGTGGCTTACCGTTACCGTGTCGGTATACGTTCCTGCCGCAAGCCCGATAATGGGAACTATTGTAAAGGAGATAGCCCCCAACAAACCTGGCTCGATACCGGGGAGCGACGTTGCTGAAAGGGTAAAGTTAGACCCGGAAAGAGACACGGTAAAGGAACCCTCGATCCTGGAATTGGTCATATTGGTAACGGTTACGGTTTTTGGAGCTTGAGGCCCATACCCCGGCACTGCATCCGGGAAGGTACCCTGGCCGGTAAGGTATAGGACGCCTACCGTAAAGCTGACCTTAACACTTGCCGTAATGCCATTGCTGCCGCTTACGGTTACCGTAGCGGTGTAGGTTCCCAATCCAAGCCCGGTAATGGGAGCCAGACTGAAGCTGCTGGTTCCGCCGACGCCGATACTGCTTATCGTGATTGATGAACCGGCACCTCCGCTGTTGAGGACAAAAGAGACGCTGTTGGTCCCGGAAAGCGATGCCGTCAAGGTCCCGGTCGCCTGCGTACCTGTATTTAAAACGTCTATGCTTGCGGGGGTTTGAGCCGCATACCCTGGCCCTGCCATCGGCAACACCCAGAGAACTTCGCCGGGATTTTCTTTCCGCAACGCCCCGCGAACGTCAAGGGCTATGCCAGAACTCATGGATCCGGGCGTAAAGCTGACCCCAAAGCTTGCTATATTGCCATTGCCGTCCCGTACCATTACCGTGGCGGTATAGGTTCCTGCCGCAAGTCCGGGTTTGGGAACCACCGTAAAGACGCCGGTTCCACTCGGCGCAATAGCGGAGAGCGCCGTTGTTGAAAGGGTAAAGGGGCCGTTACTGGCCCCGGAGAGGGAAACCGTTAAGGTCCCGGTCGGCCGGTTGCCCGTATTGGTAACGGTTACGAGTTTGGATGCCTGAGCCGTCGGGAATGTCCAGGTTCCGGTAACGTCAAGAGATATACCGTACCGGGGAGGGTCTACCGCAAACCTGATATCAAAGCTGACCGTATTGCCGCCGCTTACGGTTACGGTGGCGGTATATTGTCCCGCCGCAAGGGAGGAGTTGGGAACCACCGTAAAGGAACCGGTTTCGCCAACAGCGATGCCGGGCAGCGCCTCGGATGAAAGGGTAAACGAGCGGCTACTGGTCCCGGAAAGCGCAATCGTTATGGGCCCGGTCGTTGCGGCCCCCGTATTCCTAACGGTTACGCTTTTGGCCATTGGCTGGGCATACCCAATCACCGCGTTCGGGAAGGTATAGAGCCCGGTAATGTCAAGGCCTATGCTATAAATGGTTACCGTAAAGCTGACATCAAAGACCGCCTGAAGGTTGTTTTCCCCCGTTACGGTTACCGAGGCGGTATAGGTTCCCAATGGAAGGGCGAGTTTGGGAACCACCGCAAAGACGCCGGTTCCGCTGGCCGCAATACCGGGTATCACCGTTGTTGAAGCGCCGTTGCCGAGGGCAAAAGAGCCGCTATTGGCCCCGGAAAGAGATGCCGTTAGGGTCCCGGTGTTCATATTGCCCGTATTGATAACGGTTACGGTTTTGGCCGTTTGCGTCCCATACCCCACCCCTGCCGACGGGAAGGTCCAGGTTCCGGTAACGTCAAGATCTATGCCATATGAGGGAGACTCTACGGTAAAGCTGACCGCAATACTTGCCGTGATACCATTGCTGCCGCTTACGGTTACCATTGCGGTATAGGTTCCCAATGGAAGGGCGGCTTTGGGAACCACCGTAAAGACGCCGGTTCCGCCCAGCGCAATACTGGGGAGCGATGTGGTTGAAGCGCCGTTACCGAGGGCAAAAGAGCCGCTATTGGTCCCGGAAAGAGAGGCCGTTAGGGCCCCGGTGTCCTGATTGCCCGTATTGATAACGGCTACGCTTTTGGCCGTTTGCGCCCCATATCCTACCCCCGCCGCCGGGAAGGTCCAGGTTCCGGCAGGGTCAAGGGCTATGCTATAGCGGGGAGGGTTTACCATAAAACTGACCGCAAACCCCGCCGTAATGCTGTCTCCCCCGCTTACGGTTACCGTGTCGGTATAGAGCCCCAATGGGAGAGCGGTTTTGGGAACTACCGTAAAGACGCCGGCTCCGCCGGCCGCAATACTGGGGAGCGATGTGGTTGAAGCGCCGCTGCCGAGGGTAAAGGCCGCCCCGGAAGAAAGGGTCACCGTTAGGGCCCCGGTCGCCGTGGTCCCCGTATTGGTAACGGTTACCGTTTTTGCGTCCTGAGCCCCATACCCTACCCCCGCGTCCGGGAACGCCCAGGTTCCGGTAACGTCAAGCGCTATGCCGGAGGCGGCAGAAGGCAGTACCACAATTCTGAAGGTCGTGGTTTTTCCGTCTATGGACACGGTAACCTTTAGGTTTCCCGCAACGGAGGTATTGGGCTCGCTTAGGTCATACCCGGTTAGTATCCGGGTGGAATTGTCCGAATAGACCCCGGTAACTTCAAGCCCGGCATCGTCAAAGGCCTCGCCAACGGCATAGCTGGTCTTGTACGGCGTCTGGGTTACCTTGATGGATTTCAGGACAGCCGGCGCGTCAACCGGGTGCGGGCAGCCGGAAAGCGCAAATATGGCCGTCAAAAAGAAAACCGGAAGGACAAACCGGCATATCATCGTATTAAAGCGGCGATTTTTCATACAAGACTCCTTTTCCATAGAACAAGACTCACTATGGGCACCTCTATACTATCGACCTGCCTCAAATTATAGTACACTTCATTTTACAATGCAAATAGCTTTTTGCCGAAATATCGCGTATCCTTAACGAACCACAGACCAATACCGCTTTTTTGTGGTATACTGTATAAAGAGCGTTATGGAGGCGCATGGTGATGGAAAACTTTGGCATTATATGCGGTGTCACTTTGGGCCTGTTCGGGTCTGTTTTCTCGGTTGTCCAGTTCTTTTACCAGCGGTATAAAGACAAGGAACAGGCTGAGCAGGCCGCACGGGACAGGGAGCAGGCCGCAAAGGACAAGGAGGAAGCCGCAAAGGAAGCCGCAAAGGAAGCCGCGCGTCAGGAGATACGGGATCGCCTGACGCTTCTTATGCAGGTGATTATCGATAAGGACATTCCCCGTGAATCCCGCCAGCCCTTTTTTGACGAGTATATAGCCAAGGGCGGCAATGGGACGGTTCTCAAGTTCTGGCTGGAAAACAAGTAAGGGCGGAGGGCATTCCCAATAGAGCGGGTATACTGTATAAAGAGCGTCATGGAGGCGCATGGTGATGGAAAACTTTGGCATTATATGCGGTGTCACTCTGGGCCTGTTCGGGTCTGTTTTCTCGGTTGTCCAGTTCTTTTACCAGCGGTATAAAGACAAGGAACAGGCTGAACAAGCCGCAAGGGATAGGGAGCAGGCCGCACGGGACAGGGAGCAGGCCGCAAAGGACAAGGAGGAAGCCGCAAAGGAAGCCGCAAAGGAAGCCGCGCGGCAGGAGATACGGGATCGCCTGACGCTTCTTATGCAGGTGATTATCGACAAGGACATTCCCCGTGAATCCCGCCAGCCCTTTTTTGACGAGTATATAGCCAAGGGCGGCAATGGGACGGTTCTCAAGTTCTGGCTGGAAAACAAGTAAGGGCGGAGGGATCCGGGTGGGTAACCGCCCGTCCTACAAATCCAGCGCGAACACCATGCTCTTCCGTTCCCGGTTATAGCCATTCCGCTTCCGTTCGGGCAAGCTCTCCACCGGCGCTTCCTTGAAGCCCAAAAATTCAAACCAGTCGTGGGTGTGGGTGGTCAGCACGAAAACCCGGCGGAACCCCTGTTTGACCGCCCGGTCTATCAGGTAGCGGACAATGCGGCGGCCAAGGCCCATAGCGGTGTAGGCCGGGTCGGTGGCTATGGCGGCGATTTCCCCCTGGGATTCCCCCCAATCGTGAAGGGCCCCGCAGGCATGGACGGACCCGTCGATTTCGAATACCGCGTAGTCCTCTTTTTTTTCCTGAATCACTTCCGCGTTCCGGCGGATGAGCAGCCCCTGTTGCATCAACGGTTCCATCAGTCTGAGGATGTCCGCAATGTCTTTGGTTTTGAGGGGCCGGATCGATTCATACTCATCAGCATAGATCATGGTGCCCGACCCGAGGTTGGAGAACAGTTCCCGCAAGACCGCCCCCGGCTCCCGCGCGTCGATCAGATGAACCCGCTCAATCCCCGCACAGGACGCCCGCAGCGCCAGCCGAAGCTCCGCCAACGGCTTGTCCCCCGGTTTTCCGGCATTTACTAATGCCGAAGCATCGCCATGAAGCGAAGCCAGCACTGCCTCCGCTTCATGAGGCGTCATCCTGATAACCCGGCCGTTCTCTCCGATGGAAATATTTTCCGGGAGACTGTAGGCCCCTTTCCGCAGCCCCTCGTGGACCGACACCACAAAGAGCTTCACGGCGCCCAGGGCGGTCGAGGCGGCCAGGGCGATTTCATCACTGGACACATTGTAGGGCTTCCCGGCGGGGCTCCAGCCGATACAGGGCAGTATCGGTACCGCGCCCAAATTCAATATCCGGCCTATAGAATCAATGGAAATCTTGTCCACCTGGCCTGAATGTGCCATATCGACCCCGCCTGAAACCCCAAGGCCGCGGGCCCGGACAAAGTTGCCGATCACCGCGTCTACCCGGTCCGCCGAAAGGCCGGTCATAAACCGGTTCGCCACATGAAAGGCCGCCATCTCCACAAAGGGCATGGCCTCCGCCGTGGTAATCCGGTTCCCCGCCGCATAGCCCGACACAATACCGTATTCCCCCAGCACCGAATCGATCCATTCCTTGGCCCCCGGCACAATCACTACCCGGAACCCCGTTTGGGCGAGCAGCGCCAGGTCGCGCATCAGCAGAGGAAAAGCGGGGTCCTCGGTTACGGGAAAATCAATCTTGAAGACCATGGTGGACCCGGCAAAGCGGCTCTGATAATGGAACGCCTCACGGATCAAGGCTACAGACATCCCTTCATCAGACCTCCGGTATAAATCGATATCGTGCATAAAAGGATTGTACTAGTTCAGGAAAAATATCTCAACCCGCCGGTTCTTTCTGCGGTTTATCCAGGTATCATTATTTGCTGCGGGATATTGCGCACCAAAACTGCCTATATCAATACGACCGGGCATGACATAGCCATTATCGATAAGATAATCCGCCACCACCTGTGCCCGTCCCAATGCAGACACCATACGGCCTTCGGGACTGCCCAGGAGGGCGCTGTGCCCGGTGATGTAGATACGGAAATCAGGAAACATGCGGAGTATCTCCCCAAACTGGTTCAATTTTCTGATTTCCGACGGAAGCGTTTGCAGACTGTCCGTTTCAAACGCGATTACAATATCCGGCTTTACCCGTGGATACGGCTTTACAGGAATATCCTTGGGCAGCCGTGCCGCAGGCCACACCGGCGGCGGCGGCGCATCCTTCCCGGCAACCTCCCGATCCGCCGCCTCCATCTGCGCATACACGGCAACGGACACACCAAAAACCAGCATCACGAGACACCAAAATTTGCGGATCGCACAACGCATCTTTTTGAGAATCCCCCCCCGCAAGTAGTATAGCGGCGGGAAGGGATTGAAGCAAGTTCCGCTGAACTTGTTATTTAATTCGCCGTCCTGACAAAGAATTACCGGTCCGGGAAACATTATATTCCGTTCGTATCATCAGATAGGGTTTTTGTTGTCCATCTCTTACATCAAACCGAATCCGATACAGCTTATCACCATAGGGTATTCTTTCATCGTTATTGTGTTTTAGATAAAAATAGCCATACTGGTCAAGGTCTTGTTCAAACTTCAGAAACCGCCGGTCGCCGTT
>BNVD01000085.1 GCA_025997835.1 Spirochaetia bacterium | reverse complement strand
GGTTTTCCGGTATCCATTCCCGTAAATCTACCGGTATCAGCATCGGCGTCTCCCGATCTATCTCCACAAATCGTATTCCCATACCCCCTTTTTACCATATTTTGTCGGTGTGTGACGATCCCCTGGGAAAGCGCAACAGGCTGCTAGTAGAGGTGGCGGGGTGATTGTCGGTAGTCACGGTACGTTCACGATGACAGAGGGTGAAATATCGGGGAATACCGCTTCCGGCACCGGCCCATACGACGGCAAAGGTGGTGGGGTATATTTATGGAATCACGCCGGTCAGTTCACCAAAACAGGCGGCATTATTTACGGGTCAAATGCCTCTCCTGATACGTTAAAAAATACCGCTACCAATGGCGATAGTGGCGGTCATGCGGTGGCGGTAAATACAAATAGTGCATACCCTGACATGATCAACAAAAGACGCAACACCACCGCAGGTGCTGGCGTTAATTTGGACAGCAGAACGGCGGCAAACTGGGAGTAGGTAAGGCAGAGAACGGGAGTGGTACGCGGATCGGGTGCGCGTACAGAAAGGTCTCCAGTTGGGGACAAAAGTTTTAACAAGCCCTTTGTCGTAGGAAACGGCGAGGGGTGCAAGGCGATTAAGATGGAACAGCAAGCATGTAAATTTCTGGTTAGAGAAACGGTACAGAATATCGTTCACGAATTGTGTATCAATCCTATAATGCTGAAAGCAAACAATAAACAGGATGACGAAAGAATTCCTTGTATTGGATCGATTAGCTGTGGAAAAGCAGAATAGGATAATCCAGTAGGGAAGTAAACGCAAAGGTGTCCGGTGTATGCCGGGTGCTTTGCGCAACGAAGTGGTTCTCCGTGTATGCGGAGGACATAAATTTTTGATGGCGGCCACATCAAGAAGATTGAGTAACAAGGGGAATAAAGAGGAATGATACTATATCATTATACGGCTGCAGAGAATTTTTCCAAAATAGTTACTAGCAATGAGTTGCTGGTATCACCGTTTGTCAAAACGCTGGACATCATTGAAAGAAATTTTTATTTAAAAGTAAAAAGGTTTATCAAAAATGTGCCTATTGATGCTTACATTTCATTTTCTACTGAGAATAATTGTGCTTTGTGGGAATTATATGGTGACAATTATAGGGGATTAAGAATTTCATTTGATTTAGAAAAACTCAAAAAAAACAACCCCGGTATTATTATTGACACCGGAACAGTCACTTATTGTACAATGGCTGATATTGATAAGCAGTATAATAAAACCCTCTTGCCTTACATAAAAGGTAGCCAGATAGATTGGATAGATGATATAAAGCCTTGTCTTTTGGTTAAATCAATTCATTACGATTTTGATAATGAATATCGGTTCCTTATAGATTCGTCTAAACAAAAATTCTTAAATATTAATAATTGCATAACCGAAATTACTACTTATAAGCAGGTTAGCTCATGAGGGAACGCAAAGGCCCGACACCGATTTTACCAGCAGAAAAGACCGCAGAGGACTTTAGCATGGAACGAAAAGAATTGTCAGATTTAGACTTAAAAGCTATCTCACAAGCAATCAGAAAATGCCGCAACAAAGATGATAATGCGTATAAAATAACGGAGTATTACGAAGCTTTGTCAGATGGCACTTTAGATGAAGGTGGGATTGTTATTGCTACAGCTAAAGTAGCAAATATTGAAAAATACCTCCGAAACTGGGTTAAAGAGCATCCCAATACGGGGTCTACCATAATGCAGCCCGAAGAAAGTGCACTTGTTTTAATTGATAACCTTAGAAATAGGGGGTTGTTAGGATGAAAAAACTGTCGGGACACACAGCTCCACGTCTTTTTTTTCGGGGGAGCTATCCAAAGAACGGGAAGCCTTTCTTCTTTTTCCGGTCCCGCAATCTCACCGTCTTTGGTAACAATCGTAGCAGAAAGACTTTTTGCGGTACCGCAAAGAGCGGACCAAAGGTCCGAAGCGTCCGCAAGGGACATGGGGTATATCCCTTTAAAACGGGCGGTTTCGTGGTAGATGTCATCGGCGATATTGGAAATGATCTGTATGGGAAAGCCGAAAACCGGGCGCATGATTTCATCAGCAATGGTTACTCCACAGTCATTGATATAGCCGTAGTATACCTCAACCAGATTAACGATCGGACTTTAGTCCGCGCTCTTGCAAATCGTAATTTCTCCAGCTTCGGCTCGGCTAAGCAATTCATCGACTTTCTCAAAACCTTCACCTTTTTCTTCATTGAGATATGCAATGAGGGCACAGGCATCAAAAATATAGGTCATACAGTACGCCGCCTTTTTTCACGGAGTTACATTCGTTCTTTTCTGTGGGTAGCATCAAGAGCGTCTTCTAATATTCTGTCTTGCCGCCCCAACTCAAGGAAGCGGTCTACGGTCAAGGTAGAGCCTAAACGTTTGGCAATGCCCCGCCCCATTGCAAGCGCTTCCCGTGCGCTCATGCGGCCGGAGGGATTGTCCGTGCTCACCGGAGGGGCTTTATGTTTGAGATAACCCACAAAATCAAGGACTTCACCCATATAATGGTCTGGAAGTCCCTCTATTTCCTTGGTAAGCAACTCGGCATTAGACATAATTTCCTCACTTCCCTTACTGTACCACAAAAACCATTGCATTACAAGAGCCTTTTGAAGCGTATAATCTGTTTTACGTTTGTGAGAACAAAGGTGTCTACCGCCAAATCAAGAAGGGCTGTTGCCCCGGTTGATTTGAGGGAAATGCGGGTTACTATGATAGATCAGACCGATTGCCAAATTTGTAATGACGGATACGTGCATTTAAGAAAATGCGGATCAGAACTAACCACTTTTGCATCGTATACTATCGCTGTTGCCCCGATAATGGCATCAGGCAGTTTCAACTTTGTTGCTCTGCTTATGGCGATAGTTTCAGCTTCAATATCGTTATTCAAGGGTATAATGGGAATAACCTGTAAAATGTTTTATTTGAGAAAGTCGATAATCGCATTGGTATCAAGAGCGAGCTTCATGTTAATCGGCGTCCCACTCGTCGCGGACTTTGCGCTGGTAGGTCACACCATCAAGGCCGCCAAAAGCACCGGCGGAAAGGCTCCCGCGCAGTTTTTGAAGTTTTGCCCGCAATTCTTCGCCATGCGTATGGTTCCATGTCCAAATCTCCTCGATGGCTCCGAAATGCCGGGAAAAAGGCTTACGGTTGGGGTCGGCGAGCTTTGCCGCTGCTTCCTTTTTGGCTTCCTCAATAGTGGCAGGGGGGGACGCCTTAAGATAAACCCCCAAATCTGCGAATGGGTCGTTGTCCGGGGCAGGGGTAAAGGTGAGTATACCTCTTCCGGCTGGGATTTCCAGCGGAATTTCCAGTGTAAGCCTGTGGTTAGCCGGAATTTCAACCATTTTTCTCATAACCATAAGGAAAGTATAGCATGAAAAAAACCTCTGTACCAGTGGCACGACACCTTTTCATTTTCCCCCTTATCCTGTTGCTCCTTTCGACAGTATCCCCTGGTGCATACGCAGTAGCGTACGCTACTGATTGGAACATACCCGAATTAGATACCGCCCGGAACGTATCTTATTTAACAGATGTTGAAAAAGACGTAATCCTGGAAATAAATAAAGTACGGACGGATCCAAAAAAATATGCCGAAGAAGTTATAAAACTCATTTTAAATACATTTGTTGAAAACCCCTGGCAAAACCCACTAATTAGAAAAAAAGGGGATACGTGGCTGGTAACAAAAGAAGGAACACCGGTTATCAATGAACTAATCGCCGAGTTACAAACTATAGAACCAATGCAAATACTTACGCCGTCTCTGGGTATGTCACACGCAGCGAAGGATCATACAGAAGATTGTGCATCCCATAACACAACGGGACATGCCGGTTCAGATGGCAGTCAATTTTGGGACCGGGTAAACAGGTATGGAAAAATAAATTTATATCAAGCAGGCGGCGGTGAATGTTTGAGTTATGGAAGTAATACCGGTATAGATATAGTACTTCAACTTTTGATAGATGATGGGGTACAAAGCAGGGGGCACCGGAAAATACTATTAAATTCCAATGCTTCAAAAATCGGCGTTGGTTTTGGTGAACATCCCAAATACAACTATATGTGTACCCTTGATTTAGCGTTTGATTATAGTGAGGAATGATTTTAAAGCGTATAATCTGTTTTACGTTGTAAAACTGAATTATAAAAAATGCGTATGCATTTTTAAATTATTGCCGGCAAATGTCCGGCTACAGGAGAATGTATGAAAAACATTTTCGGTTTTGTGATGGCGGGAATACTCGCCGCGGCTCTTGCGGGGTGTTCAACAACACCCGCCGCAGGTTCGTCTTCGGGAACAGCGTCTGCCCCGGCACGCCAGGAGCGGGCGGTGCAAGGCAGTGTGCCCGATTTTGTAAGGCAGGCAAACAGGAATTGCCCCGAAGACTCATTAGTTGCAGTCGCTTCTTCCCGGCTTCGCGACATGGGTTTGGCAAAACAACGGGCGGAAGTTCTTGCCCGTAGTGAAATTGCGCGGAATCTGCAAGCGGTGTCTTCAAGCATGATTCGGGATTATGCGGCAAGTAGTGAAGCAGACCCATCCGCCGAATTGTCTATAACCGAAGCGTTGAATACCGCTCTTGCCAGGCAGACGCTTTCAGGCGCCCGTATTGTTGACTACGACGTTATTGATGGCACGACATGGGTTGTCATGGAAATGCCTAAAACAGAACAAAAGGCCGTGATTAACCAGGCGGCAAACGTTGCAAAACTTTCTCCCGCGTATTCGGCTATGCTTAATGCCGAAGAAACACTGGAAAAAGCAATTGCAAAACACAATTCGATCGAAATTCCGGTAGCATCGGAATAGCGGCCTTAATAATTCATGGTGCGTGGTTTTTCCGCGCATCATGACACCGGAGCGGCTGTGCGAATACTATTTGTTCCCTTTTTATTGCTATTCTTCTCCTGCGCGGGTATACAAAAACCTGTGGATACAACGCCGGTTGCTATTCCGCCGGAAACGCCTAATCCAAACGGATACTGGATTACCCATCCTGATAATGGCGATTTAATAATTATGGGGGTGGCAAACCGGCAGCGGAAACGGGAAGATGAAATACAACGTGCGCTTGAGGATGCGGCGCATAAGGTCGCGCTCTTTTATGGGGTAAAAGGAATAAAAACGATCCTTACCACAAATGGGTCAGGCGTTTGGGATTATTCGATGGATACCGGCCATGCATTCAGCTTCGATACTGAATACGAAAAGTATATTGATGCGTTGAAATATGATACCAGCCGCGACGCATTTTCTATTGACGGAGCGTTTTTGCTAAGAGTGCGCTATACGGTACCAACACCGTTACCGGCGCCGCATACCTTTGCAATGAAGGATGGAATGCCCGAATGGATAAAGAAACCGCCAAAAGAAATCGGCGGGTATCGTGCCGGAACCGGTTATGCGGGACCGCATAGTAAATTCAAGGACACCATAACAAGAGCCTACGAAAACGCCATTATTTCAATTATTGGAACCATCGCCACAAAAAACGTGAGCACAATAGGTACCGGTTCTAGCGGTGTCACTACCTCGGCAGATATGCAAATCAGTGAAGGCGTATTGACGGAATTTTTTGTGCTTGAAATGTGGCAGGATCCAAACACCAAAGGAGTATGGGTTTTAGCAGTGGCAAAATCCAGGTAGGGTATGAGAAAAACGGGGCTGGCATTTTTATTTTCAATGTGCACTTTTCGGGTGTTCTAACGTACAGTTTGCGTATACGTCAAGAGCCCTATCTGATCTGGCAGACCGTTGGGTCTATCTCATGGAGAAAACTCCCCAAAGAACCTCCGGCAGGGCTGATGGCCCTGTATCCTGTAAAAATATGTGCCGGTGACCTTGCAAAATGACCTTTTTCGGACTATATTTGAAGAAATAAGACGATAACCAACTGGCCGATAGGCAGTGGTAACAGGCTATCGGTATACTGGTGAGCCGGAAAGTATCGTTTGAAGGCAAAAAGGAGTTCGCCAATGAAGAAACCAGCGTTTTTTTTTCTCGTCGCCCTTCTCCTCATGGGTGTTGCGGTTCTTGACGCCGCCGAGGCCCGTTATGCACTAGTTATCGGCAATAACAACTACCGCAGTGAAGACATTGCCCCTCTGGAAACGCCGGTTTCTGATGCTCAGGATATAGCCCGGTCCCTTCGGGAATTGGGTTACGGCGTGGATCTCAGGACCAATTTGAAATTGGCGGAGATGTACGGGGCCATTGCGAATTTTATGGCAAAGCTGCGGACGGACCCGAACAGCGAGGGGTTTTTCTGGTTTGCCGGGCATGGGATTGCCATAGAGGGGCAGCATCATCTGCTCCCGGTGGATGTGGCACATCCCATGGATGAAAAACTCCTTAAAAAAGAGTCCTATGCGGTTGATGAGTTGATGCAGGAATTTGAAGAGGTAAGTAACAAAACCAACCTCATCATCATTGACGCCTGCCGGAACAGGATGATTCCCAATAACCGCAACCGGGACCGCGCCGTAACCCGCGGCGGGCTTGCGATTATCTCTGCGGCCAGTACGGGCCTGCAGGGAAATAAGGTTATCTATTCCACTATGGCGGGGCAGACTGCGGACGATGGGCAGCCGGGCAGCCGCAACAGTCCTTTTGCGGAAGCGTTCCTTAACAACATGAAGAATCCGCGTGTTTTTGAAACCGATGTTTTCTACGATATTAAGGAAGAAACCCTGCGGCTTACCGGGGGAAAGCAGAGTCCCTACGCCACCGGTGATTTTGGGGTCAAGAATTATTCCCTTGCGGCTGTCTCCGCAACAGAAACCTATACGCCATCCCCTACGTTCGGAACGGTCACCGCCGCTCCGGCGTCCCCGGTCAAAAGAAAACCCGCCCCAACCCCTGCGCCTGCCGGAAAAACACCCCAATCCCAGGACCGGTTTAATCTGGACGGGAAGCGGGCCTTTGGCGTAAGTGCGGCGGCGCTGATCAATGGCGCCTCCGTACCGGCCAATGTCAATGCCAGAATTACGGCCTTTGAACGGTATGGGCAGCAGGGTAAATTCTTTTTTATTCCCAATTCCTGGTTTGCGTCGGTTGATTATTTTAGCGATACGCATAATGTTCAAGACTATAGCGGGATCGGGTTCGGCGCAGGATTCCTGTGGAAAATCAGACTCGGTCAGGCGCAGCGTTTTATCGTAAACTTTGGGCCTTTGGCGGATTACTTTTTTTTCAAGTATACCTATAAGGCCGAATCGGGCTATTTCAATTCCTTTGGATACGGCGTTCAGGGAGGGATCTCCTTCAGGATAAGCCGGTATTTCTCTGTGGATACGAATGTTCTTTTTCTCAATACCGTTAAGCCCGTTCAAACCGGGAATGGATTTTATCCCTATACGGTTGGCGGTAGTCTGGGCTTATCATTTTTACTGCCCTATTAAGGGCGGACAGGAGGCAATAGTATGAAAAAGTTGATAGCGCTTCTTTGTTTGTGTATGGGCCTGCAGGGTATATATGCCCAGCAGAAGATACTTGACTGGAGTCTGGCCCTCCTCAATGACCGCACCGGGGAATCCCTCCCCTTTGCCACTCCGGTCAATCTGAAGCAGGGAGACCGGTACCGCTTCCTTGTAGAAACCAACACCGATTGTTTCTGTTACGTTGTGGGGGAGGTATCCGGTGATGATATGGTGGTACTTCGTGCCCAACGTCTAAGGGCGCGGAGTCTTTTCTATTCCGATATTATCCACATTCCCAGCAATGTTGCTGTGGGGTCCGAAACCTTCTATATCGTTATCAGTCTGACGGAACAGAAACCGCTTTTGGACAAGATCAATGTGATGCAAAAGGGGGGCACTACGGTGAGGAACCGGCGGAATGTGATGAACGAAATCCATAACATACGCCGGGAAATTTCCCGGTTCAGGGAAACCCCGGAAACGCCGGTACTCATGGGGGGGGCTTCCCGTGGTGTGCTTTCCCAGATACCGGCGGTGCATTATTCAGGTCTCGATACCTACGTTAAAGTTATTACCATCAATCATTAGGCATGGCGCAAAAACTACCACTGTGGATCCGTCAGACAGCCCCATCTTTTGTTGTTCTGGTTATGACCCTTATCCTCCTCTTTCCGCTGGTGGAAGGAGGGGTTTTTAAGTCTGCCGACCGGGGTCTTGGTGACTGGCTGCTGCGCTTAAAAATCAACAGTAATCCTGTTCCGTTAAATTCACAGGTGGTGCCTATCGACCTGAATGACCGGACGGAGATGCTTCTGGGTGAACGGCTGGATGACCGTACCGCCTTTGCGGATCTTCTGAATATTTTGGCGTCCGCCAATACCCAGGTTGTCATGGATTTTATTTTCAAGGCGTCCCGGGAACATGATGAATCCCTTGTCGGCGCTGCCCGGAATCTGGATACCTTGATTCTTGCGGTTATTCCGGTTCCCGAAGGGCGGGAAAATATTTCCTACCGGGAACTTACCGTGGAAGAGAAGGACATACTCCGCCGGCATCTTTGGCATCCATGGGAGTACGGGCAAAGCGCCATACCCCGGGCGGGAACATTCATCCTGCCCTTTAGCGCTCTGGCGGACAATGCTCTGCTGGGTCACATCGGTGTAGAAAGCGATACGGATGGTATCTACCGCAAAACCCCCCTGTTTTACCGCTGGGAGGATGGGCTTATCCCCTCCATTTCGCTGGCTGCCGCAGTAAAAGAGTTAGGCATCGACAGTGATAGTATCGAAATTTATCCCGGCAAGGAAATTGTTATGCCCCTGTCCGGGGATGAATATATCCGTATTCCCATAGATGAAACCGGCAGGATGATCATTCCCTATACCGCCAAATGGGCGTATACTACCCATCGCTATTCCTTTGACCGTATCATTAACGCCATCCACGACGATGAATTGCTTACTGCTATATGGAACGATC
>BNVD01000084.1 GCA_025997835.1 Spirochaetia bacterium | reverse complement strand
CGCCGCCATGGATGGCGGCGTTTTAATTTAACAGAAAAATTGGGTTTGTATTTCGTTTAACATACGTTATACGAAATGCCTAACCAGTCAATTTTTTATCTAGTGACAAATCACCGTAGCAACAACAACCCCCGCCACCGCGCCGGGAATGCGGGGAATGAATTTGCGGACCAACAGTATCACGGTCATGGTTCCAAGCCCTATGGCGAGGGTAAAGGGATGCACCGTAGTAACCGCCCCGATATACCCGTGCCACATACCCAGAAAATCCGGGGAGGATGATTCCAGGCTCAGGCCAAAAAAGTCCTTTATCTGCTGGGAAAAAATCAGCACGGCGATACCGGTGGTAAAGCCCGTAGTTACCGGGTAGGGGATGAATTTGATGAACCGCCCCAGACCCGAAAATCCCATAAGGACGAGCATGATCCCCGCCATGATGGCGGCGATGGTAAGTCCACCCATGCCGTGCCGGGCAATCACCCCGAAGATGATCACCACAAAAGCGCCGGTGGGCCCGCCTATCTGGTACCTGCTGCCCCCCAAAAAACTGATACAAAACCCCGCCAGAATAGCGGTATACAGCCCCTGCGCCGGGGTTCCCCCCGCAGCGATACTGAACGCCATCGCCAAAGGCAGCGCCACAACCCCCACGGTGAGTCCGGCGATACCGTCCTTGCCCAGCGACTTCCAGGAGTACCCCTTCCCCGGTTCTTTGGAAAAAAGCTCAAATGTGCGGGGGATGAACTCCCGGAGGGCCGCGAGCCTGGATGATGAGGTCATGGAGGTATGGTATCGCGTGAGGGTGGAGGGGGTCAAGGTACCCGTGCTCTCGTGGTTGAAATTCTTGGTTTTGCAACCGGCTCATATGTCACTAGATAAAAAATTGACTGGTTAGGCATTTCGTATAACGTATGTTAAACGAAATACAAACCCAATTTTTCTGTTAAATTAAAACGCCGCCATCCATGGCGGCGCAAAATTTTAAAATAAGTATTGACAAATGAAAATATTGGATTATAGTAGAATATAGGCATTGGAGGATTTATGAAGATTGAAAACATTAAAATCGTTTTGGCAATTTTCATCTTTGGCGTATTGTCATTGATTGATGTTTATGGACAAAATAATAATGGTATATTTTTTAATATTGGTAGTCCAAAAACCCCGATTCTCATCGGATGGAATTTGGGCGTTGGATATGAAAGGGCATTAAATAAGAATTTTTCAGCCCTTTTCATAGGGGATGTTGGTGGATTCATAGCAACGATTGCTGACGCAGATTATAGTGAAGATAAAGGATTGGAAATGGATTTACAGGTGCATTTTCGTTATTATTCATTGAATTCTCAATTTAATAATAAGCTCTATATAGATATGGGGGCAGGATATACATTTTTATCATTATCAACAAGTAATACAGAAATAAGCAATCTGTTTAAATTACAAACAGAAATTGGCTGGAAATTCATTATATACCGTATGTTTTTACAACCTTGGGTGGGATATAACATTAGTTTTGGAGAAATAAATTACCCCAAAACTATGTATAGAGATGAATTTAAATATGGGGGTGTTAATTTCGGAATGTCAATAGGATTTATTTTTTAAAAACAAGAACGTCCGCCCTCCATGGCGGACGCTTCGTAAAGGGTTTGTACTTCGCATAACATACGTTATGCAATGCCCCCGTACCACTTATTTTTTTTATTATATTCTTCATGACTTATTTCTATTCTTATTTATTCTATAATTATTATACCAATGACGGCATTCTCTTACCCTACCCACAAAACCTGTAACCCGCACCCCACACCGTTTGTATGTGTTCGGGATTAGACGGATCGCGCTCGATCTTTTTGCGCAGGCGAGTAATATGCTCGCGGACGGTATTGATATCGCCGTACATATCCTCGCCCCAGATTTTATCGTAGAGCTTTTCTTTGCTAAAAACTATTTCAGGGGTTGAGGCAAGAAAAAAAAGTAATTCGTATTCTTTGTTGGCAAGTTCTATTTCTGTTCCCGAAACAAAAACACGCCGTGTTGAGGGATTGATTACCATGTTTCTGGCAACGATGTTGCTTACAACAATGCCGTTGACGATAATTTCTTTTTCCGCTGCCTCTCGTTTTTCTATTGTTGTTGTCTGCCGGGCGGTTTCTGTTATTCGCTTGAACCGGGCAATATGCGATTTTATCCGTGCCACGAGTTCTGCAGGGGTAAAATTCTTTGTAATGTAATCGTCCGCACCCAACCCAAGCCCGCGCACCTTGTCGATCTCCTCGCCTCGCGCCGTTACCATCAAAATTGGCACATTGATTTTGTCCCGTATTGAGCGGCAAATGCCAAAGCCGTCAATGCCGGGCAGCATAATGTCAAGCAGGATAAGATCAAAGGTATCGTGCAAGGCGCGTTCCATGCCTTTAAGCCCATCGCTTTCCCGCGCTATTTCAAAGCCGTTGACTTCGAGAAAATCCCGCTCAAGTTCCGCAATGGTGTCATCGTCCTCAATTATAAGAATACGCGGCTTCGCCATGAAACTGCTGTTTCCCTGCTCATTTGCCATTGTGTTCGTCCGCAAACCTAAGGTTTGATTCGACAAGTGGTAACGGATTTGCTAAAGGCAAATAAATCACTATCGCAAGCCCGCCGGCCTCCGGTAATTCGGCGCGAATCGAGCCGCCCATTTTGGCGATAATTTTCGCGCTGATGGCAAGCCCCAGCCCCGAACCGGTGCGCTCGCCGGGACGCGCGGCATTATTCCGGGAAGGATCGGCGCGGTAAAACACATCAAATAGTTTTTCAAGGCTTTCAGGCATTACACCGGGGCCGTTGTCGGTAAAGGTTATTTCTGCCATTCCGCCTTTTTGCGCGGCTTCAAGGCGTATCTCTCCTTTTTTCGCCGTTTTATATTTTACGGCATTCTCAAAAATATTGATAATCACCCGGTGGAACAATAAGGGGTCTATGCTGATGTGAATATCCTCCGGCAATTCCTGTACGGCAAGCGTAAGCCCGCGCCGTTCATATTCATCTGATAGTTCCGCAATGTAATCTTCTATCATCGCACCGCAATTAACAATCTGTTTTTCCACCTTGAAATCGTCTATGTCCAGTTTGGAAAATAAAAAAAGCTGCTCTATGATATGCTCTATATCACGGGTCTTATTTTCTATAATGTCAAGATATTTTTCGCGCTGTGAAACGGTTGCGGCAACGCCGGATTTAATACCGTCAACACTCATCTTGATTGAGATAAGCGGCGTGCGTAAATCGTGGGAAATACCGGCTATCAATTCCTTCCGGCTGTTTTCATTTTTTTCAAGACGCATCGCCATTTCATTAAAGGTATCACACACCGGGCGGAATTCGTCGTAGGCGCCGTAGTCAATGCGGAAGCCAAGGTTGTTTTTACTGAATTGCCGTGCGCCACAGATGAGCGTATCAAGAGGCTTCATAACACGGTTAATGATGTTCCTTGTCAGGAACTGATTTACCGTGAGTGTCAGGATAATAACTATTCCCATTGTGATACCTGTAAAAACAATTCCCGTCCCTGAGGAATGCCAGTTTTCCAGAAACTCTATTTTTTCGGCAACGCTGCTGCCAAAACTAACCTCGTTTATAACAAGCACCGTTCCGCTGATGCCCACCATCAAAGCCCAAAACAATAAAACCGGCAGCACAATCATGAGAATATTTGAGATAAAAATTCTGCGTTTGAGGGTCATTCGATCTCCTTTATGGGTAACATGAGGAGCGTATTTTTGATACGCCCCTCGTGTTACTTATTATACCACTATTGCGCCGCTTCTCCACGCGGGGGCTTTCCTACCTGCGGCAATAGGGGATACGAAATATTCCCCTTTTGCGGTAATGCGGAAAACGAGTTCTTTCCCAAATGCGGTCTGTCGGGGCGACGCGGAATCTCCCGCTTCGGAGAGTAGATGTTCAAGCCGAAAGTGATGTAGGGGTTGACGGCCAGCGTCGAATAGCCTTTCGGGTTCCAGTCTCTGCTCCAGTCCCCATTACGCGATGTTTCGTGTGCGACACTGCCCCCTAAAAACGACCACATGACATTCGCGCCGCCTTTGATAAAGAATTTGTCGCCAATGTCAAACTTTAATCCGGCATCCGCGCCGACACCAAAGTTAAATATCGCCCTGAAATAATCATTGCCGTCTTGCTTGTAAAAATCAAGCAGTCCGCTTGTTCCAATTCCGATGCTGGTTTGTAACGATACCTTGTCCGTGAAGCGGATACGGAAAGCCGGGCCAAAGATCCCTTCCCATTGAATATCGTGGAGGGGCGTGCTCCCACCATCTCCCACCACCGGAAACGCAAACGAGCCGTGATAAAATATACCGACGTTTTTGTGGTTCCAAAAGGAATAGCCATCAAAAGCCGCACCCGGCGATCCGAAATAGCTGTTGTCATTATCGGGATCAAACACAAAGGTGTTACCGAATACGAAACCGGCTGACAGGCTGGTTTCGTTTGCAGGAAGCACAAAAGGGGCGGCTTCCGGCGCTGTTTCTTGCGCCGTTCCCTTCGCCGCTTCCTGCGCGGTTACAAAGGACAGGGCAAAAATGAGCAAGAGCGATACAAATGCGATTCGTTTCATAAGAAACTCCTCTAAAAAAAGTTTTTACAACCATACGGCGTAAAACCAATAAGGAATGATTTATTCTTTATTGATACTTAAAATATATCCGCCAGGTGTAAACTACTTGTCAACAAAGCATCAATTGTTTATCAACTTTTTGGGAATTTGGCTGTTCCATACAAATTCTAAAAACAACCCGCCTGTACATTAAAAGTGATGACCGAGGCCGATGTATATTTCACGGTTTATTCCCGATGGCAGTTTCCCTGCGCTGGCTATCTCACGCAGATTCCACGCGATACTCCCCAGCAAAAAAATACTACGCCAGGCGAATGGGAATACGAGTACTTCTATGCCCCCGGTTACCAGAAAATCATCAAAATTAAACTTGAGTTCTTTAAGCGGTGCGCCATCGGAATCAAGCATTGTCCCTTTGACAAAGGCCATATCAATTACCGGTGAAATATGGAATTCAAAATCAAAATAGCGAAGACTTTCTTTATGTGCCCACGCAGAAGGCATAAACTTGAATACACTGAAGGGAAAATCAAAATTAAACGAAAGCATTTGGTCGGCGTTTATCGAACGGTCGAGTATCCCGCGCAGCATATTCCCCGCCTCGGCGCGGTCCCGGTCATGGTAGTGTTCGGTGTCGTTAAACCACGCTTTATAGCGAAAACGTGCGGATGCGGCAAAAAAGCCCGTGAATTGTTTGTGTGCTATACCGAGCGCTGATACCGAATTATTCCATTCGTTAAACCAGGTATTATATTCGATTGATGCGGCGAGCGTGGCTGCATAGCCGGATCGAAAATTGGTTTTTTCTACCCAGTTTATGTTATCAACACCGATTTCTTTTCCAAACGCCAGTACCGGCCCCTGCCGCCATCCCAAGTCATTACCGCCTAGCCGGTAGTTGATTATGCTTGACAGTTCAGTGGTAAAAAAAAGTTCCCCACCCTGCGGCACACCTAAGGGAAGCGGGATACGCCAGCGCGCAAAGGGCCTTGAATACATATAGCTTATGTCTTCAAAAATTTCGGGATTTTTCTTCTCAAATAAAAAGTATTCTTCCTGTATGACTACGCCTTCGTCAAAACCCAGGGTAAACAGTGTTTTTTTGAACGGAAGGTCAACGGAAATCCCGGTGATATTTTCAAAGGCAAGAGGTTCATTCGCAACATACGCAAGCCCTGCGGCAAACTTGAATTTCCAGTCAAGTTCCAGGGCGCGAAACGGCAATTCGGTTTCCGCAGAGAGCGCATATTTCGCTTTTGAGGAATCGCCTAAATGAAAGTCATCAAGGGAATAACCGAAATCTATTTTAAGCGGCATCAAGGTACCCAGAAAATTATAATCCCGAAGCTTCAGCGCGGGCTCAAAGCCGGCGTTGGAACTGTACTTGGGTTCCGGGAGGATGACAAAGTTTCGCGTGTCAACCACATTGACGGCTAAATTAACGCCATACCGCCCGTCCTCTTCTTCTGCTGCCGTATAGGTGATGGTAACTTCCGCAAGCGCCCGGTTGTTCAATAATGTTTGCCGTTTCCGCTCGATATACCCGGCAAGGGCTTCATTGCCGTGCAACTCTTCGCCTATCACAAAACCGGCGGTACGCAGTATGGCGGACGGCTGCGTGCGCCCTTCAACGGCAACATCAATGTTTTTGATATAGTAGGCTATATCTTCATTATCTTCCGCATATACCGATGCCATTACACCTAAAAAGAAGCCGGGCAGCAAAAAAACCCGCAGAATTTTCTTGTACAACATAGCACCATGATACTATGCAGATGTAAACTGTTTATCAACAAAACATCAACTTTTTATAAACTTTTCCAAGATCAAGGGCAACTGGTCCGGTTGAGCATGACAAAATACCCATTGTCATGCTCAAAGCGCGGCCAGCTGTTTTTAGGACATGAGTAATCGCTCTATCGCAGCGGTCAAATCTTCAGGTTTTGTTGTGGGTGAAAACCATGTGTCCACTTTTCCGTCACGGTTCACCAAGAATTTTGAAAAATTCCATTTGATGTCTTTGGCGGCGGTGAAGGGGGAAATGCTCTTTATCCGTTCAATAAGAGCGGCCGCCCCTTCATCAGTAGTTTCAGCAACCTGCTCTTTAAGATACACAAAAAGCGGCGCGGCATTGTCACCATTCACGTCAATTTTGGCAAACTGGGGAAAGGTTGTGTGGTATTGCGTCTTGCGAAATTCACAAATCTCCTCGGCGCTGCCCGGGGCTTGTCCGGCAAATTGATTACAGGGAAAGTCCAGAATTTCCAATCCTTTACCCTGATAGGTATCATACAGGGCCTGCAAACCGGTATATTGCGGAGTCAACCCGCACTTGGTGGCGGTATTGACAATCAAAAGCACTTTGCCTTTATAGTCGGCAAGTGACACGGGCTTTCCCTCACGGTCCGTAACCGTAAAATCATATAAATTCATACGCTAAACTCCTTCGCTCTTTTCAAGCCTCTCAATACTATCACGTATATCTTGCATTTTCAAGTCAAGCCATACGTTTTGCAGGGCAAAAGCAGTTAAGTTTGAATGAAGAATATTCCACCGCGAAGTCGAAAAAGTCAAAGAAGTCGAAGAAAGTTAAGGATGAAAAGAGGCCAAATTCCTAAATACTTATTCGACTTCTGCGACTTCGCGGTGAAAACTCCTCGGTTTGATCGTTTTCGGTAGGGGAAAAGTTAAATGCTTTTACCCTGTACGTTTCGGGGTAACTATTTAGATAGTTTTATTATACTAATAGAGCCGCGTAAAACTACGGTAAACACAACCGCGCCAATAACCAAATCCGGTATTTTCGAACCTAACACCAGAACCAAAACACCGGCGGCGATAACGCCAATATTGACAATAACGTCATTGGAAGTAAATATTTTGCTTGCTTTGATATTTACTTCCTGGCCTTTTGTTTTACCCAGCAATAGCAAAGAAGCCGTATTTGCAATAAGGGCGACTACGGAAATAGCCATCATAATAATTGGATTCGGCAGCGGTTCTTGTCCGATAAACCTTCGAACGACTTCCACAAAACCCGCGATTGCCAACAATAATTGCAGTATGCCGCTGATATGCGCAACACGTTTTTTGACAATAAGCGTCCCTGCTATGGCATAAATGCTCAAACCGTAGACAAAAGCGTCCGCGAGTTCGTCCAGTGAATCTGCAACCAAACCCATTGAACGGGCGATAAAGCCTGAAGTGAGTCCAATGACAAACATTGAAAAATTGATAATCAATACCGTCCACAATAATTTTTTATTTGTGGTGTCATCGTCCTGCGGTACGCTTTCCGTATATGCACCCGTTGCGGTAACACTTGAGCCAAAATTCAACGAGTTTATAGCCGCCGTTATACTTTCCAGTCCGCCGTCATGGAAAACGGTCAGGCCGCGGTTTTCAAGATCAAAGACAAGCTGCTTGACAACCTTGAAATCAGCGAGTTTCATACGAACCATTTGTTCTTCGGCGGGACAATCCATTGCTTTTATGTGAAACAGCGTCTTCTCCATAATAAGTCCTCCAAAATTTATCAGAAAATTAAGACAAACGTTCCTGCGGTAATCAAAACACCGCCAATAACCGCTTTTATAGTTACGGTTTCTTTTAATACAATAAATGCCAATACCATACCTATTACCAAACTGAATTTATCTATCGGTATCACCTTTGATGCCTGGCCGGTTTGCAATGCCTTATAATAACAAAGCCATGAAAGCCCTGTTGCTATTCCTGATAATACTAAAAACAACAAGTTTTTATGTCCAATATTCCCAATATCATTTTGTTTTCCTGTTACAAAAACAACCGCCCATGACATAATTAAAACCACAATGGTTCGTATCGCCGTTGCTAAATTTGAATTTATATCTGCAATACCAACTTTTGCCAGAATTGATGTCAATGCGGCAAACAGGGCCGATAATAATGCGTATGTTATCCACATAAGGAACACCTTCTAAAAAAGTTTTTACAGCCATAGAGCATAAAACCAATAAGGAATTTTTTGTTCCTTATTGGTAGTGAAAGGGTAATCCACAAATGTAAACTGTTTGTCAACAAAACATCAATTTTTTATCAACTTTTTGTGAATTTTGGGAAATGCAGGAGTGACTGACACCGAATATTGACACTGTTTTAGAGAGCGGTGGACGCCGCAGCAGCGGCTTGGCGTATAGCTTCCACGGTGCGCGCCGTTAAAATCGTATACAGGTCAGATCGCGCTTACTTAATCCGCTTATACGCCTTTATCTCCTCATGCAGCCGCGACGCGAGGCCCGCTCTGGGGACCCGTACCTGTTCCATAGAGTCGCGGAAGCGGAGGGTTACGGTGTTGTTG
>BNVD01000083.1 GCA_025997835.1 Spirochaetia bacterium | reverse complement strand
GAACAGTGTGATTCAAAACATAAAATCAACCGCACGTGGTTTTAGGAGCTTTGAAAATTACAGAACGGCAATACTGTTTTTCTGCGGCGGACTTGACCTGCTTCCACACAAAAGCCGGTAGAGCCTATTTTAGTTCGGGCCATGCAAGCGGTTTACCGGAAGCATGGATAAGCAGTTTTCCCCGGTATTTTGTATCCCCTGTCCTGTTTTCAACCGTTTTTATTCCCCTGCAAACCAGTGTAGCATAAGGTTGTCTGATTGACAAAGTTTTCATAGGGAAATGATAAAATGCTGATTAAATTTATTCAAGATATCTGTACTATTTTTTACTTGCAAAATAGGTATAAATGAGTATACTCTATAACAAGGAGACCTTTTATAGTATGGCTAAAATCACCGTAAAAGATACCGATATAACCATCATTCAGAATAACAGCAACGATTATATCGCTCTTACCGATATTGCCCGTTTCAAATCTGATGACCCTACGGCAGTCATAGCCAACTGGCTGCGGAACCGGAACACATTGGAATATCTGGGAATATGGGAAAGTCTTTATAACCCCGATTTTAAACCCCTCGAATTCGAGGGGTTTAGAAAACAAGCCGGGTTGAATGCATTTACCTTGGCCCCTCAAAAATGGATAGAAACCACCAATGCCATCGGTCTTATTTCAAAGTCCGGCCGATATGGCGGAACCTTTGCACATAAGGATATAGCCTTCAAATTTGCCGCCTGGATTTCTGTTGAATTTGAATTGTATTTCATCAAAGAATTCCAGCGCCTCAAAGATGAAGAACAAAAGCTCATCGGCTGGACCGCAAAACGGGAACTTTCAAAAATCAACTATCATATCCACACCGATGCCATAAAGCAAAATCTGATACCTCCTGAATTAACCACAAAACAAACTTCAATCATATATGCCAACGAAGCGGATGTCCTTAATGTCGCCCTTTTCGGTATTACCGCCAAAGAGTGGCGGGATAAAAATCCCAACATGAAAGGAAATATCAGAGATTACGCCAGCGTCAACGAATTGATATGCCTTTCAAACATGGAGAATATTAATGCGGTCTTAATAAACGACGGGATAAGTCAAAAAGAACGATTAATACGGTTGAATAAAATTGCTATCCAGCAAATGAGAATTCTGGAAAATGTTGAAAACAGGAAGTTACTAAAATGAACCGATCAAAAAGAATGTATGATTTCCATACGCAATTACTCATTGATGATTTAATCGAAGGCCTTGCCAGAAAAATCGATACACGGGCAGTGGATATACTGGACATAAAAAACCCTAATGTACGATGTGAAAAATGGAAAGCGGTCATAAATGACGCCATGTGCAGTTCTGCTGAGACAGGCTATGTTGATGGGGTAAAGGGGGCGGATAAGTTCTGACAACGTTATGGGCCAACTATCCTTGCCGGGGCTTGGGCCGCACCGGCCACTGATCGGTATGCGAAAAAAAGCGGGCTAATCCTTCACATAGAGGATTAGCCCGCCTTCCCCATAAACAGCAACCCTCAACCGGGTAGAGTTACTGTTTCAAGCTCTATCTTGTTTTCCTGTGCAAACCGTTCGATAAACTCACACATTTCCTGTACACCGTTTTCGTTTTGCACCTTTTCGCCCAAGGCGGCGGCGTTCTTCCGGTAAACGGGGTTGTTCACCAAGTCCAGGACTTTCTTTTCCAGTGCTTTCTTGCTTATCTTGATTTTAATGCTCCGGGGGCCGCAGCCCAAGTCCCCTACACGGGAACCCCAGTAAAACTGATCGAGAAGCAGGGGGATTACCATCTGGGGCTTCCCTGAACGGGCGGCGCTGTGGGTTGTCCCGCTTCCGCCGTGGTGGATAATCGCGTCACATTCGCTCAGAATCAGGTAATGGGGAATGGCGCTGTCCAGAAGGAACAGATTGTCCTGGTTGTGCAGATGGGTACCCACCTTCCACCAGCCGCAGCCTACCACCAGTTTATAGTTTTGCTCGCAACAGATTTCAAAGAGCTTGGCGCAAAAATCATCCCGTTCTTTGGCGTTGCAGCTTCCCAGGGTAAAAAACACCGTGGGACGGGAATCCTTCTTAACAAAGTCAATAAAATTCTTGTAGGCGATCTCGTTGTAGGGGAAAATGTCGTTGAAACAATACCCGCTGATGCTCCAGCCGTATTTCCATTTCTTATCGGTTTCCCCCAGATAACGGCTGTACAACATGTGGTTATGGGCATTGGCGGGGGCGTACTCCCCCTGATCTTTGATGGGTTCCATATTCAGTCTGGCACGGTTTTTATTCAGAACCTTCTTTACCATCATATTAAGCCCTGAGTTAAGCAGTTTCCACTGCAATCCTACAAAAACACGGGGCGGTTTAATAAAGGGAAAGACCGCAGGGGGTATGCGCTTACCCGGCAAGAGGGGTGCATAGCCGGTTCTGATGTGGGGATGACCCAAATATTCCGTTATGTGGGGAGCGGCAAATTCGGTATTGCTGCATACCAAAAGGTCATGCTGTTCCAAGAGGGGGATCATCTCGTCAAACTGGCTGTCAACCACACGGGCTGTCCAGGCCAGGAGTTCCTTTATGTCCGGGCTTTCCCCAACCATGCCGGTAATATCGTCAAAGGACTGGAGAAAGTAGGGGATTCCCAGGGCCTTTGCCATCGCTTCAAATATGCGGGGGAGGCTGAGGGTAATCTCGTGCCCCCGCTTCATCAATGCAACCGCCAGCCCCAGATAGGGGTAAATATCTCCCTGGGAACCCCGTGTTACTAAGAGTATTTTCACGCTGCACCGGCTTTTCGTGTACCGCCCGGAATAATACCGATTTCCGCCAGCTTATCCGTATCCAGATGATACTTTGCTTCCAGCGCCTGGAGTGCCGCTTCATCAACCTGGACGGGCTTCTTCAGCTTCTTAACTTCGCCGTTGCTCTTGATGATCTTGGAGATCATCTTGCCGGGGTTAAAGTTGAGGGAACTCATGATCCAGCACCCGTGGGTACACCAGCAGTTGGCCTTATACCCGTGGCCGATATCCTCAATCTCTTTTTTCATTGCCGGGCTGTTATAGATGGCCTGCACATCGCAGTTATAATCCTGAACCTTGCCCAGAGGGGGCCGGAGCTCGCAGGACCGGAAGCGGCCGTCGTAGTCGATAACCAGGGTGGTTTCCCCGGCGGTACAGTCCATACCCCAGGGGGTGGGTTTATCGATGTTTGTGGCGCGGATATTGTACATGGTCCGCATAAGCCCCACGTAGAAATACTTGGTAAAGGCCCGGGCAATGCCCTTCATCCCATCGCCGACACGTTTGGCGTAGAGGGTATAATAGGGGGCCACATCGTCCTGAATCACCCGCAGGGACTGTTCGGTCACGACCTTCACGCCGTCTTCTCTGGTCACCCCACGGGCGGCCTCAATGGTGTGGGTGGTCAGATTGAACCGGCCGTATACCCAGGCCACAAAATCCCGCACCTCTTCCACGTTAAACTTGGTGATAACCGTGGCCGCGCCCCTGATAACATGGCCGTCATCCTTGAAATTTTCGTCCAGCAGCTTGAGGGTTTCCGCAGCCTTGTAAAAACAGGCTATTCCCCGCTGGGTATCGTGGGTGGTGCCGAAACCGTCAAAGCTTATGCTGATGGAGATGTTGAGGTCCGGGCAGTTCTGCCGTATCCGTTTGAGCCATTCTATCACCCGCTCGCTCTTTATGCCGTTTGAGGGCATATTAACATCGGTAATGTGGTTGTTTTTATAGAACATTTCCACGATTTCCGGGAGTTCTTCCCGTAGCGTGGGCTCCCCGCCGGATAGCCAGAGCCGTTTAATGTCTCCGGCGGTCTCGGACAGCTTCTTGATGTCCTCAAAGGTCAAATCCGGCGCTTTCTGTTCCATGTCATTGGCATAGAAACAATGGGCGCATTTTGCGTTACATTTTCCCGTGGTAAAGAGGAAAATCGACTCTAATTCTCTTTTTGAACTCATCGAGTTAAATGAGCTTCCTGATCGTTTTGTTCCCATATTCTTTCTCCTGAGTACAAAATGATGGACAGATTGATGAAATTTGTCAATAGGATGATGGACAAAAACGAGGAAAAATCTAATCTTTGTAATGTGACGGGGGGTTTTCCAGGGTGCCATCGGACTTTAGTCCACGGACTTTAGTCTGCGGACTTTAGTCTGCGGACTTTAGTCCGATGGCCCCTGTACACACACGCAAAGGTCTGTTACGGTCTAACAAGACGTTATAAAGCGATTTTAAGGAGAAGCCCCTGAATACCGTGGAGACGGACTGACCGCCGGGGCGGTAAAGGGCTGAAACCAGGAGGCTGTTATGATAAACCGGTTACGATTTGGTGATGAGCGGGACTGGTTCAACCGGCGGCGCTTTGGCATGTTTATTCACTGGGGACTTTTTTCCATTCCCGCCTGGCACGAGCAGGTTTTATGGCGCGGCAAAATGCGCCGCAGTGAATACGAAGCGCTTGCCCGCGAGTTCAACCCCGAAAAATTTGATCCCGACCAGTGGCTGGATCTGGCGAAAAGCGTGGGCATGGAATATGTCACCGTGACCACGAAGCATCACGACGGTTTCTGTATGTTCGACACCAAATCGTAACCGGTTTATCATAACAGCCTCCTGGTTTCAGCCCTTTACCGCCCCGGCGGTCAGTCCGTCTCCACGGTATTCAGGGGCTTCTCCTTAAAATCGCTTTATAACGTCTTGTTAGACCGTAACAGACCTTTGCGTGTGTGTACAGGGGCCATCGGACTAAAGTCCGCAGACTAAAGTCCGCAGACTAAAGTCCGTGGACTAAAGTCCGATGGCACCCTGGAAAACCCCCCGTCACATTACAAAGATTAGATTTTTCCTCGTTTTTGTCCATCATCCTATTGACAAATTTCATCAATCTGTCCATCATTTTGTACTCAGGAGAAAGAATATGGGAACAAAACGATCAGGAAGCTCATTTAACTCGATGAGTTCAAAAAGAGAATTAGAGTCGATTTTCCTCTTTACCACGGGAAAATGTAACGCAAAATGCGCCCATTGTTTCTATGCCAATGACATGGAACAGAAAGCGCCGGATTTGACCTTTGAGGACATCAAGAAGCTGTCCGAGACCGCCGGAGACATTAAACGGCTCTGGCTATCCGGCGGGGAGCCCACGCTACGGGAAGAACTCCCGGAAATCGTGGAAATGTTCTATAAAAACAACCACATTACCGATGTTAATATGCCCTCAAACGGCATAAAGAGCGAGCGGGTGATAGAATGGCTCAAACGGATACGGCAGAACTGCCCGGACCTCAACATCTCCATCAGCATAAGCTTTGACGGTTTCGGCACCACCCACGATACCCAGCGGGGAATAGCCTGTTTTTACAAGGCTGCGGAAACCCTCAAGCTGCTGGACGAAAATTTCAAGGATGACGGCCATGTTATCAGGGGCGCGGCCACGGTTATCACCAAGTTTAACGTGGAAGAGGTGCGGGATTTTGTGGCCTGGGTATACGGCCGGTTCAATCTGACCACCCACACCATTGAGGCCGCCCGTGGGGTGACCAGAGAAGACGGCGTGAAGGTCGTGACCGAACAGTCCCTGCGGGTGATTCAGGACGATGTGGCCCCCTATTATACCCTCTACGCCAAACGTGTCGGCGATGGGATGAAGGGCATTGCCCGGGCCTTTACCAAGTATTTCTACGTGGGGCTTATGCGGACCATGTACAATATCCGCGCCACAAACATCGATAAACCCACCCCCTGGGGTATGGACTGTACCGCCGGGGAAACCACCCTGGTTATCGACTACGACGGCCGCTTCCGGTCCTGCGAGCTCCGGCCCCCTCTGGGCAAGGTTCAGGATTATAACTGCGATGTGCAGGCCATCTATAACAGCCCGGCAATGAAAAAAGAGATTGAGGATATCGGCCACGGGTATAAGGCCAACTGCTGGTGTACCCACGGGTGCTGGATCATGAGTTCCCTCAACTTTAACCCCGGCAAGATGATCTCCAAGATCATCAAGAGCAACGGCGAAGTTAAGAAGCTGAAGAAGCCCGTCCAGGTTGATGAAGCGGCACTCCAGGCGCTGGAAGCAAAGTATCATCTGGATACGGATAAGCTGGCGGAAATCGGTATTATTCCGGGCGGTACACGAAAAGCCGGTGCAGCGTGAAAATACTCTTAGTAACACGGGGTTCCCAGGGAGATATTTACCCCTATCTGGGGCTGGCGGTTGCATTGATGAAGCGGGGGCACGAGATTACCCTCAGCCTCCCCCGCATATTTGAAGCGATGGCAAAGGCCCTGGGAATCCCCTACTTTCTCCAGTCCTTTGACGATATTACCGGCATGGTTGGGGAAAGCCCGGACATAAAGGAACTCCTGGCCTGGACAGCCCGTGTGGTTGACAGCCAGTTTGACGAGATGATCCCCCTCTTGGAACAGCATGACCTTTTGGTATGCAGCAATACCGAATTTGCCGCTCCCCACATAACGGAATATTTGGGTCATCCCCACATCAGAACCGGCTATGCACCCCTCTTGCCGGGTAAGCGCATACCCCCTGCGGTCTTTCCCTTTATTAAACCGCCCCGTGTTTTTGTAGGATTGCAGTGGAAACTGCTTAACTCAGGGCTTAATATGATGGTAAAGAAGGTTCTGAATAAAAACCGTGCCAGACTGAATATGGAACCCATCAAAGATCAGGGGGAGTACGCCCCCGCCAATGCCCATAACCACATGTTGTACAGCCGTTATCTGGGGGAAACCGATAAGAAATGGAAATACGGCTGGAGCATCAGCGGGTATTGTTTCAACGACATTTTCCCCTACAACGAGATCGCCTACAAGAATTTTATTGACTTTGTTAAGAAGGATTCCCGTCCCACGGTGTTTTTTACCCTGGGAAGCTGCAACGCCAAAGAACGGGATGATTTTTGCGCCAAGCTCTTTGAAATCTGTTGCGAGCAAAACTATAAACTGGTGGTAGGCTGCGGCTGGTGGAAGGTGGGTACCCATCTGCACAACCAGGACAATCTGTTCCTTCTGGACAGCGCCATTCCCCATTACCTGATTCTGAGCGAATGTGACGCGATTATCCACCACGGCGGAAGCGGGACAACCCACAGCGCCGCCCGTTCAGGGAAGCCCCAGATGGTAATCCCCCTGCTTCTCGATCAGTTTTACTGGGGTTCCCGTGTAGGGGACTTGGGCTGCGGCCCCCGGAGCATTAAAATCAAGATAAGCAAGAAAGCACTGGAAAAGAAAGTCCTGGACTTGGTGAACAACCCCGTTTACCGGAAGAACGCCGCCGCCTTGGGCGAAAAGGTGCAAAACGAAAACGGTGTACAGGAAATGTGTGAGTTTATCGAACGGTTTGCACAGGAAAACAAGATAGAGCTTGAAACAGTAACTCTACCCGGTTGAGGGTTGCTGTTTATGGGGAAGGCGGGCTAATCCTCTATGTGAAGGATTAGCCCGCTTTTTTTCGCATACCGATCAGTGGCCGGTGCGGCCCAAGCCCCGGCAAGGATAGTTGGCCCATAACGTTGTCAGAACTTATCCGCCCCCTTTACCCCATCAACATAGCCTGTCTCAGCAGAACTGCACATGGCGTCATTTATGACCGCTTTCCATTTTTCACATCGTACATTAGGGTTTTTTATGTCCAGTATATCCACTGCCCGTGTATCGATTTTTCTGGCAAGGCCTTCGATTAAATCATCAATGAGTAATTGCGTATGGAAATCATACATTCTTTTTGATCGGTTCATTTTAGTAACTTCCTGTTTTCAACATTTTCCAGAATTCTCATTTGCTGGATAGCAATTTTATTCAACCGTATTAATCGTTCTTTTTGACTTATCCCGTCGTTTATTAAGACCGCATTAATATTCTCCATGTTTGAAAGGCATATCAATTCGTTGACGCTGGCGTAATCTCTGATATTTCCTTTCATGTTGGGATTTTTATCCCGCCACTCTTTGGCGGTAATACCGAAAAGGGCGACATTAAGGACATCCGCTTCGTTGGCATATATGATTGAAGTTTGTTTTGTGGTTAATTCAGGAGGTATCAGATTTTGCTTTATGGCATCGGTGTGGATATGATAGTTGATTTTTGAAAGTTCCCGTTTTGCGGTCCAGCCGATGAGCTTTTGTTCTTCATCTTTGAGGCGCTGGAATTCTTTGATGAAATACAATTCAAATTCAACAGAAATCCAGGCGGCAAATTTGAAGGCTATATCCTTATGTGCAAAGGTTCCGCCATATCGGCCGGACTTTGAAATAAGACCGATGGCATTGGTGGTTTCTATCCATTTTTGAGGGGCCAAGGTAAATGCATTCAACCCGGCTTGTTTTCTAAACCCCTCGAATTCGAGGGGTTTAAAATCGGGGTTATAAAGACTTTCCCATATTCCCAGATATTCCAATGTGTTCCGGTTCCGCAGCCAGTTGGCTATGACTGCCGTAGGGTCATCAGATTTGAAACGGGCAATATCGGTAAGAGCGATATAATCGTTGCTGTTATTCTGAATGATGGTTATATCGGTATCTTTTACGGTGATTTTAGCCATACTATAAAAGGTCTCCTTGTTATAGAGTATACTCATTTATACCTATTTTGCAAGTAAAAAATAGTACAGATATCTTGAATAAATTTAATCAGCATTTTATCATTTCCCTATGAAAACTTTGTCAATCAGACAACCTTATGCTACACTGGTTTGCAGGGGAATAAAAACGGTTGAAAACAGGACAGGGGATACAAAATACCGGGGAAAACTGCTTATCCATGCTTCCGGTAAACCGCTTGCATGGCCCGAACTAAAATAGGCTCTACCGGCTTTTGTGTGGAAGCAGGTCAAGTCCGCCGCAGAAAAACAGTATTGCCGTTCTGTAATTTTCAAAGCTCCTAAAACCACGTGCGGTTGATTTTATGTTTTGAATCACACTGTTC
>BNVD01000082.1 GCA_025997835.1 Spirochaetia bacterium | reverse complement strand
GTACTCAATATAAACATGAACTTCTTTTTCAGCTGTTTTTAGCTCTACCTTTGCGATTTTCCACGGTGCTTTTACTCCAAGCACTGCCTTATAAAATTCGTCTTCTTTCATTCTCTAATTGTATCATATTTTTAGACTTTTTTCCACACAAATGTCGGGAGAACCCTTTTTTCACGGGAAAAAACGCCGGAGCACCGAAACCAAAGTTTCGGCAAATCGGCTTTTTTATAAGCGGCCCGGCTCTACCGGACCGCGCCCTGCCCCCTGGGGGCGGGTAATCTAACGCGATTACCCGCCTCTGGCCCGTGGAACGGCAGGGGCGGGAACCGCAAAAAAAGGAGTTCTCTATGAAGAACTTTTTCAAACCGGGCTTTTTTAAAGCCTTTGGAGTTATCGCCATAGTGGCGATAATCGGCTTTTCTCTGGCGGGGTGCGATGACGGCAAGACCGATGAACCCGAGGTCACGACCGTTACCTTTACGCTGGCGAATGTGGACGCCACCGGCTTTACCATTACAGTGGAGGGAGCGGATTGGGTTACTGATAGTTACAGGAATGCGTTAGGAATGCTTGATTTTGATGCTTTGGTAGATGCTAATACTAACCCTGTGTTTAGCCCGTATTTCGACTGTACCCTTTCAGGTAAAGTGATAACGGTAACACCCAAACTCTCTGTTCCAACGCCCCTGTCTGGTACGCTCAAGTTCCGTAGCGATGCTTATGGATTGAATTCTATCAGTTATGATGGCGATTCGTCTCATTACACCTGCGTTTATAAGCCCGAAGCGGGAATAACGTTCTAAGGTAAGGCACGCCGCCCCTGTTATGGGGGCGGTATTTTTAAGGGCGGACCCTATTCCCTTTACGGGGGAATTATAAGGAGAAATAGATCATGAGTGCAATGAAAAAGACCGATTATATTGAACCGACACTCAATTGGCTGCGGAGTCAGTTTACCACGGTACCTTTTGGCGTTCTCCGTCCTGCGGAAATTGAGATTATTCTCGCCTATTTCCTTATCTACCATGACGATATGCTTGATAAAAGTGAATATGAACTTGCAGAAAAATACCGGATAACCGAAACCAAAGCCCTGCGCTTAAAACTGGAATTCGGTAAACGCTGGCTCAGTGACCAGGAAAGATCCTTTGAGACCATAGTCGCCGGAATCGGGAAACACATCTTTGAGGATCGGAGTATAGAACTATCCCACGACGAAAGTCAGAAAAACATATCTTTTATACTTACCGACCCATACGAATTACAATGTTTAAAACGAGCCCTGGAATTTAACGGCATTCCCTATACGGGGAATTTTGTCAGAAGCCTGGTGACACTCCAGCAGGAAAAGTTTATAGCCATTTTTTTAAAATACTATCCCGGCTTGAAAAAAACCCTTACCCCTTTTCTAGCCGGAGACATAGCAACTCAAGCCGAACGGAATGCCATCTTTGATAAAGCGGTTCCGCTGAGTCAAAAAGCCCGGAAGATCCTCAAACAAATTGCCCCCAAAGCGATTGAGGCTGTTCTAACCCTGGCAATACAAGGATAAGAACGCTGAGGGCGCCTGTCACCGTTCAAGCGTTGATTCATTACCGCCTTTGGAAGTTACGGGCTGGGGATGCTTGCAATCCGGCTTCGCCTCATTGCTTAACGGAAGGTTTTGAAAAAATCAGATCAAGCGTATTAGTTTGCAGCGTTTCCCGATACTATTCATCGGCAATAAATTCGGCGCTTTCGGCCCACATTAAAGACGCAGTGTTTTGCAGAGCATCGTAGGTTTTTGACTGCAAAAAGTCGCAGCTCGAAGCCAAAAGCTGCAACTAAGCCGAAAGCTCCTCCAAAAAAAGTAACACCATCGCCGCCTGTCCGGAAAAGAGGAAACGGCAGGCGGCTTGCTTTTTTGTGGTGGGGCGGTATATACTTCAATTATCATGAGGGAGAAGCTATGTTATTGACATTTCAGGGATTCTTTGAAAAAGGCCGATTTGTTCCGAGTGAACCGGTACAAGTGCCGGAACATAAAAAAGTCATTGTTACTGTTTTAGATGAAGGCGAACCTTTTGTTCGAACATCATCAGCAATAAATGATGCCGTGGAGAACGGGAAAAAGCGGGATGCTTTTGAAAGCTTAATGAAGATAATTACGAATTCAAAAAAAACAGTCCCTGCTGATTTCGACTATAAAAAAGAGTATCGGGAGTATTTGGATGAAAGATATGGTACTATTAATTGACACTAATGTTGTTATTGATTTTCTCGCTAATCGGGAGCCGTTTTTTTATGATGCCGCGATACTGATGCAGAAATGCGCCGATAATAAACTGGTCGGCTATATTGCGGCACATACAGTACCCACTGTTTTTTATATTCTGCGAAAACAATTTTCTGTAAGCGAAAGAAGAGATAGGCTATCAAAGCTATGCGGATTTATTGATGTTGCCGGAAACGATAAACAGCAAGTAATTAACGCAATTGAAAATGATCGCTTTGACGACTTGGAAGACTGTTTACAAGCGGAATGTGCCGCATCTATAGGCGCCAATTACATTGTTACGCGAAACATTGATGACTTCACTAATTCTCAAATCCCGGCGATATTGCCGGAAGGATTTTTGAAAAAACTTGAAGAAGACCACTAAACCGAAAGCTCCTCCAAAAAAGAAGAAGTAAGAAAGCTGCATAAGCTGGCGAAAACCGATGAGCGGCTGCATCGGCTGATCGGCGGGGAATACTGGGTGCATTATAGGGGGTGCATTGGATAGTTTGCAACGCTTTTTTCCGTCCTTTTCTGCAAAGATACTGAGGATGTGTTCTTCCTTAAAGAGAATATTAAGGGTTATATCTTGCCCTTTACAGGAGGGCTTTTTGCCAGTATCCACTAAAGGCAGCTGGAGTACGCAGGTAAAATGCAGTTCTATCTGACCGCTGATCCGGAGCGTATCAGTTACGGATACCCGTGGGAAAGCGTATTATCCGGCAAAAACCGGTTCCAGCGCTATTTCAAGGCCCTTTAACGTCTCCACCGGGGCGGTTCCGGTTGCGCCGTAAGAACGGAAAAAAACCCGGTCGCTTTCAAAACCATAGCAATGGATGGTTTTATGATCGGGATCAATAACCCAGTATTCCTTCACCCCCGCCTGCCGGTACAGGTCAAATTTGAGTTCCATTTCAATCGCTCTGTTGGAAAGCGACAGGATTTCCACCACAAAATCAGGCGCGCCCCGGCAGCCTTCCGGCCCCCGCTTCTTTTCATCGCACACCACGGTAATGTCGGGCTGGAGAACCGTATCGTCACTTTCATCCTCTTCATAAAAGAGCCGCACGTCATAGGGGGCGGGAATTACTTTGCAGGGCTTGCCGATCAGATAATTCGCAATCTGCCTGGTCAGTTCCACAAGAATTAACTGATGATACTCGTTCGGGGCAGCCATAGCCACGGCTTTACCCCGGTAAAGCTCATACCGTTCGCCCGGGGCCAGTTCCCAGTTCTTGTAAGCGGCGTAGGTCCAGAATTCGTCTTCTTTCAACACGGTGTTTCCGTTCATTTGTTAAGCATACCTCTGGTAGGCAGTATACCATAGGCGCTTGAATTGAAACAGTCAGCGCAACAGACTATAAGAGCAAGACCAGCGCCGCTGTTACCGTAACCGTCACCGTGTTTCTTTGCAAAAGATGTAATCGCATAGGAGTTTGTTGCACTTCGTGCAATTCAATAGAAAAAATCGGCTTTCAAGCCGATTTTTACCCCTTTGAAGCAACAAGTCGGTTAGTTTCTCACTTCCGCCGAATGTATGCTGCAAATAGGGGTGTTAGATACCGTTTTTGTCAGGAGCTACAATTTCTTTTTATCTCCCTTTTTGGTACCGCTCTGGGTTTTCCCTTTTGCCGGACCAGTTTTTTTGTCCGCCCCAATCTGTTTCCCGGTCTGCAGTTTCTTTTCGACCGCTGGTTTTGGGGTTGACTTCACACCCTTCGCGGTCTTCCCGCCTTTCCCCGGTTTGGCTAACGCCCCCGCGAGCAGGTCAAGCTTATACCCCGAAGCCTCCTCGGCTTTGCGGAACTGCTCCGTAAGGCTGGCGATGGTTTCCGCTGCGGCGCTGCCGTATTCCAATAAAAGGAACAACGGCGCGTAGAACAGCGCCTCGTCAAAGGCTTCCTTGTTGAACCAGGTCTGATCCTCAAAGAGGTTTACCTTGATGATGCGCCGGAAATCATCGGCCTGATAGTTTTCCAGCAGCACCGTCTCCGCCGTAAGCGGGGAGCCGTAGACACCGGCATCCGCCGGACTGGTGCGGGCGAGTACCGCCTTGATGATTTCCGTAACCCGGTACGCCTCATCACCGGGCACTCCCTGGGCGATGAAGACTTCCCGCAGTTTGCGGTCCAGCCCCCAGTGTTCCGCCAGCGCCCGGACCTCGGCGCCGCTTGCCCCTTTCCCGATAACGGCCCGGAGCAGCGACAACGCCCCGTATCCCGCAGCAAAGGCGGCGATAACCGGACGGACCGCCAACTCACCGGCGATGAGCCGCAGGAACTTGGCGGTTTGGGTTGCTTTCGCAGCCTCCGCTGTTGATGACGGTGAGTCCGCCGATGAAGATTGGGCCGTTGTAGCGATGTCCGCATCTTTACTCGCTTTTGCGGCGGCGGTATCTTTCGCAGTCGCCTTATCAGCCGTCTTCCCATCACTCAAAGCCAGAATCCTATCAAAGTAGGCGGCCAGTTCTTTCAACACCGCTTGAGTACCATCAGAGCGCAGATCCGCGACGTTAAGAGGGGAACCGCGAACCGCCTGTTTGTCACCGCCTTCTGTATGCGGCCCGGTTGAGGCCGCAAGCAGCGCAGGGGCCTTTTCTGTCGTAAACGGCTCGTACCGCCCATCCGCGCCGTCCAGGTATTTCGCCGCCTGAACGAGAAACGCTTCGGCGGATTTGCCAATGGCGGCGGTAAAAGCGGCGGCAGCTTTGGAAGACGGGGCGATAACCAGCGCGGTCAGGTCCGTAAGCCGCTCCGGGGTAAAGAGTTCCAGGAACGGGGCATAGAGTTCACCGAGGAAGCTGTCCTGTAATGCGGACTGGAGGTCCGGCACCCCCCGGCCGTTGAGTTCGGCGTTGAGCTTGGACCAGCGAGCATCCCAGCGGTAGGCCGCAGTACCGGCGGCGGTATCTTCCGCTTCGTGAATATCGAGGAATACTTGCGCCTCATAGCCGTTGAGGGACACAAAGAGGCCCCGCTCGGCAATGTCCTTTGATGAACGGATGAACCATAAGCCGGACCGTTGCTCCCGGAGCAGGGCGAAATACCGGTCTTCCCCGTGGAGGCACAGGGCCTGACAGAGACTGTCCCGGCGGGTGGAACCGTCATCCTGGGGAATCGCCGCCGCACCGTAGCGAATCCATCCGGCGGCCTGGGAATAGGCGTTGTTGTAGAACACCAGCGCCCGCTCATCTCCGGCGCGGTTCGTGTAGGCAAAGACGTTTTCACTCACCCCGCCGCTGTTGGAAAGGTCAAACAGGCAGAAATCGGCGCTGCCGGAAAAGAGGTAGCGCTTCTTCATCAGGGGGAAGATTTCCCGCTCGTGCCGGTCTACAAAACCCCAGTCGGGCTTTTCGTCCTTGTAGGAACGGCGGTACTCCATGCCGTACTTTTCCTCAAACCCTTCGATTTGGCCGTGGCCGAACATGGGGAGCCCCGGCATGGTCACCAGCAGGGTGGCGACACCGAAGTACTTGTCCCCCTTGCCGAATTGGGCCACCGCCGTCTCCTCATCGGGGTTGTTCATAAAGTTGACGAACCGTTTGAGGACTTCCGGGTCGAATTCCAGGGTGTTTTTGATGGTCGCCCGGTACTTGTCGTTATCCTCGTTCTTGAGCATGTTCATAAAGGCTGAATTGTACACCCGGTGCATACCTAATGTACGCACAAAGTAGCCCTCCATCATCCAGAAAGCCTCTGCAAGCAGCAATGTATGAGGAGCCTCCGCCGCACAGCGGTCCACCACTTCCCGCCAAAACTCGTTGGGGATGCGCTTGTTGAATTCATCATTTGAAAGAGCGTGTTCCGAACGGCTGGCGATGTCCCCGCCGCGTCCCGGTTCAGGGTACCAGAGCCGCTGGATGTGCTTCTTCGCCAGGGTCATGGCGGCATCGAACCGCACGATGGAGAACTGCTGGCACACCCCGATGATGGTGCGGATCACCGCTTCACGGGCTTCGGGGTTGAGGAAATCGATCTGGGCGGTATCGTTCCAGGGCATGGAAGTACCGTCGTTACCGTGATAGATGTACCGTGCTTCCCCGGTGCGGTTGTCGATCCGTTTGAAGACCACCGCCGCGTCACTGCGGGTGTAGTAATGGTCTTCAATCTGAACGGTAATGTCGTCCCGGTTAGCGAGGTTGCCGCTGGTATAGTTGTAGCCGGGGAACGGGGCGTACGGTAACTGGAGGAAGCGGTCCGGGTGTTCTATCACCCAGCGGCTATCAATCCCCGTATGGTTGGGCACCATGTCCGAGCCCAGCCGTATCCCCCTGTGGAAACACCGGTCCCGCAGATTGGTGAGGGCGCCCCAGCCGCCCAACTCCCCGGCAATGTCGTAGTCGTAGAGACTGTAGGCGCTGGCGGCGGCATCGGGGTTGCCGGTCCACTGCTTGATGGTCTTGGAGGCGTTGCTCCGCTCCCAGAGGCCAATGAGCCAAAGCCCGGTAAAGCCCCGGCGGGCCAGTTCGTCCAACTCTTCATCGGGAACCAGGTCCAGCCGGCCGATGGTCCTGCCGTACTTTTGGGAAAGCTGATAGAGCCACACCAGGGTACTTTTCGCCATCAGCACCGTCCGGGGCATCCACTCCTGATCCGGGCTGAACTTCTCGTACTCGTCCATCATATTCCCAAAGGTCAGCGCCTCGGCAGTACCGGGCCCAAAGAAGTGGGGTTTTTCTTCCTCATTGATCACATCCAGCCCCATGAGGAGCCGGGACATAAACTTGCCGAGGAGAAGCCCCCACCGTTTCCGCATCCATTCAAGCTGGCCGCTCAATGTATCCGATGCCAGCGCCGGAGCCCGCAGCAGGTCCCAAAGGTTCTGCCCGTCCGGCCCAAAGGGAGGCAGTTCCGCAAAAAAGGCCCGAAGGGCTTCAATCGTTTCGGCATAGGCGGTCTTTTGGGCCAGGTCCCGGTCATCAAAGAGGAAGGTGAAAGGCTTAAAGGCAGGATTAAGGTTCGCCAGTGCCAGAAGCATCAGTTCTTCAAGGGAGAGGGCCCGGCAGCTTTCGCCGTCATCGCTGCCTTTAAGGTAGTCATCTATGGTGGTATCCCCGGCGTACACCCGCTGGGGCGGGAACTGGTCGCCAAATGTCCCAATCAAGGCCTCGACCCGGTTACTACCCAGAGAGGACTCAAGCCGCTCAAGGGCAAGCTCAAAGGCATCGGGCTGCACCTGTTCCCGGTAGAGCGCCACCATATAATGGAGAATCTCGTCGATAAGCCCCATAGCATTAAGCTGCCCCGCCTTCACTATCCGCTCAGGATGCCTGGGATCAACCTTGGCATTGAACTTTTGGGCTAAATCCCGCGCCTGCCGGAGATCCGCCAGTATCACGTTGCCCCGAAGAGTAAAGAGACCATGCTCCAGGGCGTATTCGTTCCGCACATCCCGGCGTATATGGAATTCCATCAAGGCCTTACGGGTTGCCGCTTTCAACGCCGGAGTATGCGCCGCCCCGGCCGCCGCCCCCGGCTGTACCGCGCCCTCACCTTCAAAAGCCGTGAGCCGTATCGTGAATTTCATCATGTCATACCCGATTTTCTTCTGATCTGCGCCCATAGCCGCCTCCGGTGAATGTTTTATTAAAAGCTTTAGCCCAAAGGACTTTAGTCCTAAAAGACTTTAGCTTTAAGTATAGTATGAAATTTGGGTTACGTAAATGAATATTTACGGAGAATTCAGATATATATGGCCATAGGCATCGATATCAATCTATTATGTTGCCCCCTCCCCCGCATTCTGGTAAACTTTTCCACAATGGATACGTTGATAAAGACCGATAAAGCATATCGTGAATTTATCCTTAATATCAAACAACGCATACAAGCCGCCCAAATAAAGGCATCGGTAGCGGTAAATCACGGGCTGATAGGGCTTTATTGGGATATTGGCGCAAGTATTGTTGAAAAGCAGAAGCAAACCGCTTGGGGCGAGGGCTTTTTACAGCAGATGAGCGTTGATTTACAACACGATTTCCCGGATATGAAGGGCTTTTCCGTTACTAACTTAAAATATATGCGGCTATGGTATATGTATTGGTCTACAGAAACAATTGGTCAACAAGCTGTTGACCAAATACAAGACCCGTCTAAGCCATTTGTGCAACAAGTTGTTGCAAAATTAGGACAAATCCCCTGGGGCCATAATCTGGTGATAATATCGAAAATCAAGGACCAACCGGAAGCCCTGTTTTATGTCCAAAAAACGATTGAAAATAACTGGTCCAGAGCGGTTTTGACCCATCAGGATTGAAGGGAACTTATTCCGGCGTGAAGGAAAGGCCATAACCAATTTCAAGGCAATGCTCCCCAAGCCCCTGTCCGATCTTGCCGAGCAAACCCTCAAAGACCCTTATAAGTTTGATTTTCTTATGCTCCGGGAAAAACACGACGAGCGTGAACTTGAAACTGCCCTGGTGGATCAGGTTGCCCGGTTTCTCATGGAACTGGGCGCCGGGTTCTCGTTTCTGGGCCGTCAGTATAAACTAACCGTTGGGGACGAAGATTTTTACCCTGATATGCTTTTCTATCACACCCGGCTTCATTGTTATGTAGTTGTGGAATTGAAGACCGTTAAATTTAAGCCCGAATTCGCGGGGAAGCTTAATTTTTATATTTCTGCGGTTGACGGGGTATTACGGACAGAGGGGGATAACCCGACTATCGGTATGTTGATTTGCAAGTCAAAGAACAAAACGATTGTGGAGTATGCGTTAAAGGATATCAACAAACCGATTGGTGTTAGTGAATATGAGA
>BNVD01000081.1 GCA_025997835.1 Spirochaetia bacterium | reverse complement strand
ATTGCCCACCTGTATCAGGCGGTTTTGAACGGGGAAGATCACGTAAAGGATATTGCGTATTTAACTACCCTTGCCGGTTTTGTGCACTGGAAGATTACGGGCAAAAAGGTGTTGGGGATAGGGGATGCATCCGGTATGTTTCCTGTCGACAGTAAAACCGGCGGCTACAACGCACGGATGCTGGCGCAATTCGATTCGCTTACCGGGGATTTACATCTGCCCTGGAAGATTTCCGGTATACTGCCTGAAGTTTTGACTGCCGGTGAACACGCCGGTTTCCTTACCCCGGAAGGGGCGGCGATGCTTGATCCTTCAGGCGCGTTAAGGGCCGGTATTCCCCTGTGCCCCCCCGAAGGAGACGCGGGAACCGGTATGACCGCGACAAACAGTGTTGCCGAACGTACCGGTAATGTTTCTGCGGGTACATCGGTATTTGCAATGGCGGTGCTGGAAAAAGAGTTGTCCCGGGTGTACCCGGAGATCGATATGGTCACCACACCCACGGGAAAACCTGTGGCCATGGTGCATTGTAATAACGGTACTTCCGACCTTGACGCCTGGGTACATCTGGCCGGGGAAATAGCCGAAACATTCGGCGTAACGGTTACTCAGGGCAAACTGTACGATGAACTCTATTATAAAGCCCTTTCTGGCGATGCGGACGCCGGGGGGCTCCTTTCCTACAACTATTATGCGGGGGAACCGGTCGCGGGCATTGAACAGGGCCGTCCCCTCTTTGTACGTAAAGCGGACAGTCCCCTTACCCTGGCAAATTTTATGCGTTCCCTTCTTTTTTCCACCATGGCGGCATTGAAGATAGGCATGGATATTCTTGCCGAAAAAGAGCAGGTCCGTCTTGATACGCTGTTTGCGCACGGGGGCTTGTTCAAAACAAAGGGCGCGGCTCAACGGCTGCTGGCGGCCGCGCTCCAAACGCCGGTTGCGGTAATGGAGACCGCCGGTGAAGGCGGCGCATGGGGTATTGCGCTCCTTGCGGCTTACATGCTGCAAAAAACAGGTACAGAACTGAACGGTTCTGAAGAATCGCTGGAAACATTTCTCGCACAAAATGTGTTTGCCGGAAGAACCGGAACAACGGTTGAGCCGGATGCACATGACGTGCAGGGTTTTACTGCTTTTATAAAACGGTATACGAAAGGTCTTGCGATTGAAAAGGCCGCCGGAGCATATTTACCATAAAGGGACGCCGATGTCAGAATATGCGAAACTGAAAACCGAAGCCTGTGAGGCAAACCTGGAGATACTCAGGCGGAACCTTGCGCTCTACACTTGGGGCAATGTATCGGTCTACGATCCTGAACGGAAGGTCTTTGCCATAAAGCCGTCGGGAGTGGAGTATGATAAACTTACCCCTGCTTCCATGGTGGTAATAGACCTTGAGGGCCGGGTGATAGAAGGGAATCTCAAGCCTTCATCCGACACGGCAACCCACCGCATCCTGTACCAACAGTTTCCGGGTATCCGGGAAATCTGCCACACCCACTCCACGTATGCGGTCTCATGGGCGCAGGCCTGCCGTTCCGTCCCGGTTTTCGGTACCACCCACGCGGACCACGGCGCCCTGGACATACCCTGCACGGAATACATGGGACAAGCGGCGGTACAGAATAACTACGAGCTTGAAACAGGACTCTTGATAGCCGAAACATTCCGCAAGAGGAACATTAACCCGCTGGACATGTTCATGGTTCTGGTGGCAGGTCACGGCCCCTTCACCTGGGGGAACGATGCCGGTAAGGCGGTGTATCATGCCGTGGTATTGGAGGAGATCTGTAAAATGGCCTTCCTCACCCTAAGCCTGAACGCGGAAGCAGCTTCCCTGCCCGACCATATCATCCGCAAACACTGGGAACGAAAGCACGGACCCAATGCCTATTACGGACAGTAGAACACCCCATGATGGATAATCATGCCATTGTTCAAAAACTGCGCGATACCGCCCTCCCGCTGGTTCCCAAACTCGACGCCATTTGTGCAGCCCTCACCGAAGGGGGCATAGCCGTTGTCCGTTCCGACCCGGGCAGCGGAAAATCGACCCTGGTTCCCCTGGCGCTGATGGCCTATGGTGTAACGGGACGTATCCTGATGCTGGAAAGCCGCCGGGCCGCCGCCATGTCCGTTGCGTCCCGGATGGCGGATTCGCTTGGGGAGGAACCGGGGGAACGGGTGGGCTATGCGGTGCATCTCCAGCGGAAGGTATCGGAACGGACCCGGATTGAGGTTATGACAGAAGGGCTCTTTATCCGCCGTCTTCAGGGAGACCCGGATCTCTCGGGTGTTTCCACGGTGATTTTTGATGAATTCCACGAGCGCTCGGTCAACACCGATTTGGCGCTTGCCCTAATGCTGGATCTCCGCCGTATGGGGGCCGGTATCAGGCTCCTGGTCATGTCGGCCACTATGGACGCCGAAAAAGTTGCGGACTTTATCAACCGTGCGGAAGACAGAACTACGGTGCAGAGCATCGAAAAAAACAGGGATACTGCGGCGGGCATCGTAAAAAAACGCACGGTTTCTGTTATCGATTGTCCCGGCAGGGTCTTCCCGGTGGACATTGGCTACCGGCCCCTGCCGGAAAAAGCGCCGCTGGGCAGGGAAGCGGCCTCTGCCGCAGCAGCGATACTGTCCGCAGAAAAAGGGGAGGGGGACACGCTGGTTTTTCTGCCGGGAAAGCGGGAGATTGAGGACGCACGGCAGGTATTGGCCGGGATGGTACATGGCGGCGGAGAAAACTCCGCAGTAAGTGTATCTGCGGATAGTACTGCGTCATTTGAGATATTGGTCCTTCATGGCGGCCTCCCGCTGGAAAAGCAGCGGGAAATCATCGCCCCGCGCGTTCCGCCTGACCGGAAGAAGCGCCGCCGCGTCATCCTCTCCACCAATGTTGCCGAAACCGCCCTGACCATACCGGGAATTACCCTGGTGCTTGATTCGGGGTTCGTCCGGCTTGAACGGTACCATTTGCCCACAGGGATGAATCGGCTGACCCTGGAACCGGTAAGCCGCCATTCGGCGGACCAGCGGGCGGGGAGGGCGGGGCGGCTTGGGCCGGGACGGTGCGTCCGGCTCTGGAGTGAAGCCGAGCCCCGTCAGGCGGAAACCGAGGCGGAAATACGGCGTATTGATCTTTCCGGTCTGGTACTGGAATGTCTGCTCTGGGGAGCCAGTGAACGGACGGAGCTCCCCTGGCTTGAATTGCCGCCGGAAGCGGCCTGGGAGCGTGCCCTTGGTCTGCTTAAGGATTTGGGGGCGATTGACGCAAACCGTAAGGTCACCGAAAAGGGCCGGACCATGACCCGGCTCGGCCTTGAACCCCGGCTTGCCGCGCTCTGTATCGCCGGGAAGGAAGCGGGCCGCTCCGCCATTGCCTGCGCCGCCGCAGCGATACTGTCGGAACGGGCGCCTCCGGCAAAACCGGCCGGCGGTTCCGCGGGAAACTTCGCCGTCAATACCGGGTACGGAGACGGTGATTTCGGCAGCCGTCTTTCGGTAATACGGAACAATCCCCACCAGAGCCGGACGCGCAGTATTACTGAAACCGCAACGGAGCTCCTCCGGCGGCTTAACGGGGAGACCGTATCCCTGTTCTGGAACGCCTGCGACGAGGCGGACATCGGGGAGCTTTTGGCATCCGCTTTTCCCGACAGAATCGCCGCGTTGCAGGAGTCGGGCAAATACCGCTTTGTGTCAGGCAGAGAGGCCCGGATCGAGGGATCCCTTGAACGGGCGGAATGGATTGTGGCCGCCGAGGTTGACGCCGGGGAGCGGCTTGCCCTTATCCGTCTTGCCGCCCCCATCTCCAAAGAACGCGCACTAACCCTGCTGGAACCTGCAACCGTCACGGAAACTGCGGTCGAATGGAAGGGCCTCCTCCCCCGTACCGTGGTTACCCGCCGCTGCGGGCGGCTATTCCTTTCCGAAGAACGGCGCGTCAGCCTTCGGGAAGAAGCGGCGGCGGATATGAGTCGGCTACTACGCGAACAGGGAATCGATCTTCTTCCCTGGGATGATGACAAGGCCGCCCCCCGGCACCTCCTTGAGCGTATACGGTTTTTCGCGGACCACAGTACTCCTGCGCCGTCAACATGGACCGGGGAAGCCCTTATCGACTGCGCGGCGGAATGGCTTGCCCCCTTTGTATGGAACGGTAACGCACAGGGAAGCGGCCCCGTCATTACCGCTTCGGGACTGGTTCAGGCACTGGAAGCGCGGCTTGGCCGGGAACGCTTCCGGCTATCCGCAGAGGTCCCCGGTTCATTCACCCTGCCCAACGGAAAAACGCGGCCTCTGGACTATTCATCAGGCGTCCCGGTGTTACGGGTTCGCTTGCAGGACGCTTTCGGTATTGCCGAATCCCCCCGTATTCTGGGCTGTCCGGTGGTGTTTCACCTGCTTTCCCCGGCGGATCGGCCCATCCAGATCACCTCCGATTTGGCGGGTTTCTGGGCCGGGTCTTACGCCGAGGTACGCCGTGAGATGCGGGGCCGCTACCCCAGGCACCATTGGCCGGAACTGTATTAGGCTCTACCGGCTTTTGTGTGGAAGCAGGTCAAGTCCGCCGCAGAAAAACAGTATTGCCGTTCTGTAATTTTCAAAGCTCCTAAAACCACGTGCGGTTGATTTTATGTTTTGAATCACACTGTTCATTCCTTCGGCAAAGGCATTTGAAATACGGTGCTTAAAATAGGTGACTATATTTTCAAAAAACCTTTTTATCATTTTTGCAACAGCAATAACCGGTTGCAGTCTTGAATGTGTTGCTGAAAAATACCAACGTTTAAAATACTCCCTCGCTTCCTCCTCTGTTTCACAGTCCCACATTTTTTGTAATAACTCACGCCTGTTCCATGCACGTCCGACTGCCAGTTGATTAATATTTAGTGAGGTAAATTTCTCCCTTTGTTTGTCGGTGAAGTTCTCCCGGTTTTTCAAAAATAAATATTTTGTTCCCGTCAGAGTATCATCTTTTAATTTCTTTCTCCTCGCATGTTCCGTTCTCCGCACTTTGTCCACAGCTTCATTCATGTATTTCATTATGTGAAATTTATCATGAACAATATCCGCGTTTGGCAGATGCTCAATCGCCCCGTTGATAAACGCTTGCCAAAAGTCCATTGTTATGGCTTCAACAGTATGTAACTGATTATAGGGCACCTCTAAAAACTCGGTTAGTTTTTACGGTGCCCCTGCATTTGCTCGTCTAAAGACTGCGCAAATGCCTTTTTAAGAGGTAAACATCTAAAAACTGAAGTTTTTAGATGTTCCCTATAGGTTAATGAGCTATAAAATACCGTGTCAACCGCCTCCCCATCCCTTTTTTGCACAACATTCAACACCCGCTTTCCTTTCGGGTCATATAATACCGTCCCGTAGCTTTTACCGCTTCCAAAACTTTTCTCATCAATGCCAAGCTGTACTATCGGGACTTCTTCCCGGCAAAGTAATCCCCGTTTTACTGCACGTTGCATTATACCGTCCATTTCATCCCAGCTTATTGATAATAAGTCTGCCACTGCTGTACGATTCTTTGATGCAAGCAAGAAGCTTATTGCCAGACTTTCAAAATCAACCGTAAAATGACTCCGCTCCATCGACCAGGGTATATCCATTGTCAATGTCCCGTGCTCGGAGCATTTTGTCCGAGGTATACAGCAGTGTACATAGGTCTTGCATTTACAGCTGTCTAAATCTCGCCAGACCCGCTCATCGCGCCTGTCATGTATACTTGTTTTTGCTCCGCATTTGGGACACACTCCCTCACTGCCGCGGTACTCAATATAAACATGAACTTCTTTTTCAGCTGTTTTTAGCTCTACCTTTGCGATTTTCCACGGTGCTTTTACTCCAAGCACTGTCCTATAAAATTCGTCTTCTTTCATTCTCTAATTGTATCATATTTTTGGAGTTTTTTCCACACAAATGTCGGGAGAACCCCTCATAATACGTTGAGACTCCATTTTCTGTTAAATCTAACTTACCAAGGGGAATTACAATATAAGGACCCAGGAAACCTGCAACATAAAAATTTTTTTGGACGATATGTTCCTTTTAGCAAAATAGGTATTGTTAGTGTTGTAGAACTTAACAAAACGGTTAGCCCTGAATTTTCAACACTTACATTTTCAGTTGCAAATATAGTTCCTATCTGAATTGCAAAATAATCAATAATTTGCACAGAACCTTGAATAGCCCCCTCGAATGATATATGTGTTTCAGCTTTTACATCAAGTCCAGGGGGCTTTGGATGTGCAGGACCTGACGGCGGGCGACGTGGGTGTAGCGTTCGGTGGTGCGGATGGAGGTGTGGCCGAGGAGTTCCTGGATGTAGCGGATGTCGGTGCCGCTTTCCAATAGGTGAGTCGCGAAGGTGTGGCGGAGGCTGTGGATGGAGGCGGGTTTCTCGATGGCGGCGTTTTTTAGGGCTTTTTCGAATATTTTTTGGGCGGAGCGGATGGATAGATGAGAGGCGGGGGATTGGCCGGAAAAGAGCCAGGTTTTTATGTCGTGCAGGAGGTAGTATTCCTTGAGGATTTGGATTACCTGGGTGGAAAGGAGGGTGTAACGGTCTTTTTGGCCTTTGCCGGAATTGACTTTTACGGTTTTGCGGGTGGGGTCGATGTCGGAGCGTTTTAGGGTTACGACTTCGCTTACCCGGAGGCCGGAGGAATAGGCCAGCATCAGGAGGAGGCGGTGTTTGAGGTTGGCTTCACCTTTGAGGACGGCGTTGATCTCCGGTTTGGACAGGACTATGGGGAGGCGTTTGTTCTGATGGGGGCGGGGCTGTTCCTGGGCGATGGGGCGTTTCATCACTTTATTATAGAAGAACTTGAAGGCGCTCAGGGCGGTGTTCATGGTGGCGGCGGTCAGGTTCAGGGTTTTGTTTTGCCAGGCAAGATAGTGTTTGATGTCCTCTGCGGTGACTTCCTCAGGGGGCTTTTGCAGATGGCGGCAGAGGGCGCGGTTGTGATGGGTATAGGACGCGATGGTCCGGGGGCTGTACTTTTGCGAGCGCAGTTCGGTTTCGAGTTTGGTTTGCCAGATTTCAGAGAACTTGTTGGGGAGAGGGCGGGCGGCAGGGGTACTATGCCTGATTTTGAGGGGATCGGCCCGGTGGTTCACGGACAGGAGGTCTACAGACCGAAGGTCTACAGACAGGAGGTCTGCAGACACCCTGTCTGAGGAGCCTTCATCTAAAAGAACCGGGGGCTGTTCCGGGTACCGGAAGCTGGTGACGATGATGGGGGTTTCGGGGGTTTTCTCAACTTCTACGCAGGGTATGCCTGTAAGGGCCTGGTTTATCAGTCTGTTGCCGTATTCTGATTTTACGACGTATTGGCGCTGAAAAAAGTCCCAATGGCCAAGGCGGGTTTTGGCGAGCTTTGAATAAAGCGCTTTATCATAGTCATAGAAGGGAATTTGAATATCCCCGTTTTTGTAAAAAAGATAAACTACGTCCATTGAATTCTCCGGGGTTTTTTTGAGTATAGCTTATCTATGGAGGATAGCAATAGGCAGGGGAACAGAGGGCGCCGTTTTTTTTACGATGATCCCAACACCAAATCCAACTCTTTTAAACAGTATTCCCGGGCCGCTTCCAGGGTCTCCTGCCCGTCAAGACCGCTCTGCCGCCGCTTGATCGCTGCGGCGCCGGGAAGCAGGGTGGGGAGAATCTGCCCGGCTTCTTCCCCAAGATCCCGGATATAGCGGGCCATGTTTTGTGTCACCCGGGGCAGGGCCCTGATGCCCTCCCGGTAGCCGGACAGAAATGCTTCGGCGCTCATGGAAGCCTTTCCCGCCGAAAAGAGCCGTATCGGCGCCGGGGGGAACCGGGGGTCTGTTGTCCGTTCCGGAAGCGTGATGGGCGCCCCTTTGCCGGGAATTACCGTCAGGCGCGCACGGATGGTACGGGCTTTGGCCTCAAGCCCTTCCCGGTAATTCCGCAGTACCGGGGTTTCGTAGTACCAGTCAGAGCGGTTCGATGCAGCAATTTTTTTCATGGCGCTGCTCCGGTAGAGGAAGGTTGACGAAAGGGCCTCCAGGGGGACGAGCCGGTTTTGACGGTTTTCAAAATAGGGATGAATGTAGGTACCCCGTGCGTAGGTCCTGCCCAGGGGATAGGAAAAATCCGCCCCATAGAGTTCGATTTCGGCGGCTCCCAGGTAGTCCGCCAGGGAGAGGGCCGCGTAGGTGACGTTTGCCCCGGAGGTGTCCAGCGCGGGGAAGGGCCGCCAGACCTGCGTGATATACCGGGTCAGGGGGTGGCCGCCTGAGAAAAAGCGGGGGCTGTCTGTGAGGGACGAGAGGAGGGGAGGGCTTGCCAGATCCAGAAAGAGGGGGATTCCTTTGGGAAAGCCCTGCATAAAATGATAGTAACTGATGTGCTGGCAGTCGATGGAAACCACCGCGTCCGGTCGCAGTCCTTCCGCGAGCAGAGCGGGGAGGGCGGTGTCGGCGGCGATGAGGAACAAGTCGTGCCGCCGTTCCGCAAGAACCGGGAGTTGGGCGTCCAGTGAGGGGCCTGCGGCACAGATGGCCGCCCGGCGTATGGGGGGCAGGGGCGTCTCCGGCTTTTCCGCCCGGAAGACATTCCGTACGATATTGGAAAACCACCGGGTCCCGAAATACGCCTGTACCGAATAATCCCCGGCCAGCCGGTCTATGGCGGCCTTTACCGCGTCCCCTGCCCGGCCAAAGCTCACGTGGTCCGCTTCCGTTCTGGGCCGAAGGGGAATGACTCTGATGCCGCCGTATAATACGGGCTGCCAGGTATCAAGGATGTACTGTTCCAGCGCTTGCGCAGTGGGGTCCACCAGCAGATTGACCCGTGGGTCGTTAAACAGCTCCACATACTCCTTTGCGGCCAATAGTTCGGCGATTCCATTAATGTCAAAATCAACGATTAAAATGTGGTGAATGTCCTGCCGTTCCAGCGCCGCTTCGGGGTAAAAGCCGCCTCCCAGCCCGAAAAACACCAGATACCCTTCCCCTGCAGCCCGGTTATTCCCG
>BNVD01000080.1 GCA_025997835.1 Spirochaetia bacterium | reverse complement strand
CCGTTGGCCTATTTTTACAATCCCCGGAACTTTCCCCTGGGGGTGCGGGGTGCAGACAGCCGTTCCCTACTCATCGATCCCGTAACCTACAACTTGACGGACCTCCAGGGCGGGGACGCGGAGGATGATTCCAAGCTGGAAGAACGCCGCGACTTCCGGCCTACTGCGGTGTTTGAGCCATACCTCGTAAGCGGGCCTGACGGAACGGTGCGGGTCAAATTCAGCCTTCCCGATTCCCTGACCACCTACCGCTGTACGGCGGTTGCCGTAGGGGAAGACGCCGGGTACGCCGCTTTCGGTATTAAGGAGAAGGACCTCCGGGTGAGCGCCCCCCTCACCGCGACCATTGCCATGCCGCGGAAGCTCCGCTGGCGGGATACGGGACAGGTCTCCCTCATCCTGACGAATCTGGAGCTAAAAGCGGTGGAAGCCGAGGTGTCTCTGAAGATTGAAGGTGATACGGCGGCGCGTGTGACCTCAACCGCCGAACAGGAAGGTTCCCCGCTTGAGGTGGACGGCGCGGCGGTTAAGACCATAAAGCTTGCCGCCGGACAGTCGGCGGAAGCGGCGTTCCGGGTGGCGGCGGTGAACACCGGGCAGGCGCGGCTTATCTTCACCCTGAAATCGCCATTGGTAAACGAGCGGATCAGCCGGGAAATCATGGTAGACCGGCCCGAGGTCTACGAAACCGTCACGGTGATGGGAAATTTGGCGGGCGCCAGGACCTTTATCGAAGAAGGGGTGGTCATACCCCGGAATCTTGCCGTACCAGGAGGCTCCGCCGGTACGGACACCCTAGCGGTGTCCCTTTCCACGTCCCGGCTTGCCATGCTCAAGGACGCGGTGGGCTATCTTCTAGCCTATCCCTACGGCTGTCTTGAACAGCGTACCGCCCGGCTCCTCCCGCTCATCGCCTTTGGGGATCACCTCAAGGCCTTTGATCTTGATACTCCGGTAGATGATGTGCGGAAGACGATTGAGGCCGAGCTCGCCCTCCTCGCCAAGAACAGGCTCCCCGACGGGTCCTATCCCTACTGGCCGGGGGAGGGCAGCGGTAACTACTTTGTCAGCCTCCGGGTGGGCCATATCGCGGCGCTGGCCAAAGCCAAAGGCTACACGGTGCCGGATGGCATCGACCTGCCCCGGCTTCTCACTTACCTCAGCCCCTCAGACCGTACCGGGAATGCCGGTGAGCTTGGCCCCTTCCTCTACGGGTACAGCCTCTGGGTCCGGGCCATGCTGGGAGAGAAGATCGGCGCAGAAGTCCGGGCCTTGCTGGCTCTGAGCAGCAGTCCAGGCATTGCCGTCATGAGTTTCGGCGGCCTTGCCGCGCTGGAATTGGGCGACAAGGACCTGGCGCAGAACCTCCGCGACCGGGGAGTCCGCCGGTATATCCGTCCGGGGACCCGCTCCCTGGACCTGACCGATTCCGCGTCTCCGCTCGCGCTGGGGAGCTTCTGGGGCTATGACGCGGACAAGTACGCCCTGGCGCTGATGCTCTACCAGTCCCTGAACCCCGATGATGATATGACCACCCGGCTCGCCAACGCTCTTGTCGACCGGCAACGACAGAACATCTGGTCCAACACCGCCTCTACCTTTTGGGCGGTCCTCGCCTTTGGCAGGATTGCCGATGATGAGGCAAAAGCTGCGGCCTCCGTAAAGGCCCAGGTTTCGCTGGGCGGGGCTTCCCTCTTAAAGGCTGATTTTGATTCCTACGGCGGCGTTCCCGCATCGCGGATATTCCCGCTGAACGCGCCGCCCCTTTCGGAGCTTCCGCGGGGAACCCTGCTTCCCCTGCGGATCGAACGGACGGAGAGCGGGGGGCGGCTGTTCTACACCGCGAGCCTCCGCTACGGCATTCCCGCGGAACTGGCGGGGATGCGCGATGAAGGGCTTGGGGTGTTCGTGGAGACCCTGGATTCTGAAGGAAAGGTGGTCGGCGGAGGACGGCTGGAAGCGGGGAAGGTCTACACCCGGCGGGTGGTGGTTTCAAGCTCCCGAACCAGGGCCTTTCTAGCGCTGCGGGTCCCGGTACCGTCGGGCGCCGAGATTGTGGATGCCTCCTTTGTTACCAGTGCTACCGTCCCCCCGGACAACAGTAATACTGCCGATGATGATCCCTGGTCGATGCGGGAACGGAAGCCGGTACAGTTTATCATGGACGATGAAGTCCGGTTCCATTGGGATTTCTTCCCCCAGGGCAAGAAGGAGGCGGAGTTCCGTTTCCGTGCGGTGATGCCGGGGGTCTACCCCACCCCGCCGGCCCAGGCGGAATGTATGTACGAAGGTGAAGTTTTCGGCCGCACCGCCGGGGAACTGGTTGTGATTCGATGAGGAGGATAGGCAGAATAGCCGCTGCCACCATTGCGGCAGCGTTACTGTTTTTGGTACTATTGCTGTCGCCCTATCCTGAATTAACGGTATGGCGGGCGCGGTCCTACGGGCTGGTGATCTACGACAGGAACGGTGTCACCCTCCGGGTCGTTCCGGCGGAGGACGGGGTAAAGCGAGAATGGGCGAATTTTGAGGCAATTCCCCGGGGTGCGGCGAAGGTGTTTATCCGGGCCGAAGACCGGCGCTTCTATTTCCATCCGGGCGTAGACCCCGCTGCGGTTCTGGGAAGCGCCCTGCGAAACATACAGGCGCGGCGGGTTGTTTCCGGCGGTTCCACCATCACCATGCAGCTTGCCCGGTTGATTCGGCCCCACGGTCCCGGTTTGGGAGGCAAAGTCGCCGAAGCCTGGGACGCCCTCCGTCTGGAAGCGCGGCTTTCAAAGAAAACGATACTGGAACTGTGGCTCAACAGTATTCCTTTCGGCAGTAATATTGAGGGGCTTCCCGCCATGACCCGCGCCCGCTTCGGGAGGCCCGTCACCCAGCTTGACGACAGCAGGACCGCCCTGCTTGCCGCCGTCCCCCGCCGGCCCGGCCTGTACGACCCGGCGATCAACAGCGAAGCGGCGGTACAGGCAGCGTTACTGTTGTCAAGACGGCTCAAACCGGCCTTTAGTGAAGAAGCCCTGCGCGCTGCGGCGCGTGAGGCCGCCCCGGTAAGCGGAGACGGACGGCTTACCGGAATCGCCGCGCAGCAAATCGAACGCGCCCCCTTTTACGCCCCCCATTTTACCGAACGCCTCGCCCGGCAGTTGGGCGCTTCTCCGTCAATCCATTCGGTACGCTCGACCCTGGACATCGGACTGCAATCCTACGCAGAAGAACTACTCACCACAGAACTAGCCATGCTCGCGGATAACCGGGTGAGCAACGGGGCTATCCTCGCCATAGAAAACGACACCGGAAAAGTGCGGGTATACGCGGGTTCCCGCTCCTGGTTTGACGATGACCGTTCCGGCAAGATCGACGGGGTACGGACGTTAAACCAGCCCGGTTCCTGCCTTAAACCCTTTCTCTACGCGCTGGCCCTGGACGCCGGGTTCAGCCCCGCAGAAATACTGCCGGATATTCCCGCCATATTTGGCGGTAGCGAAGCCTATATCCCCGCAAACTTCAACAACCGCTTCAACGGCCCGGTACGGCTGCGGGTAGCCCTGGCCTCCTCCCTCAACATCCCGGCGGTGTATACCCTGGAACGGGTAGGAGTGGAGGCCTTTGAGAACTTTCTCGTATCCTTAGGCTTTGATTCCCTGTCCGGCAGCATTGGTACCCACGGTACCGGCCTTGCCCTGGGCAACGCCGAAGTCAGCCTTGAAGAACTGGTCCGGGGTTTTTCGGCCTTTCCCCGGCGCGGTGTTCCTGCCCGGTTGAGGCTGGTTGAGGATGAGCGTAAGGACAGCCGTAACCGTGAACCAACCGCGGTAATGTCACCCTACGCCGCCTGGGTTATCGCGGACATACTCTCCGATCGGGGGAGCCGCTTTACCGGATTCGGCCCGGCACCCGTATTGGCGACACCATTCCCGGCTATGTTCAAAACCGGAACCGCCAATCAGTATCAGCATATCTGGGCATTGGGAGCCTCCCGCCGTTTTACTGTCGGGGTGTGGATGGGGAACTTTTCCGGCGAAACCGTGGTAGGCCGCACCGGAAGCTCCATTCCCGCCCGGATCGCAGCAAAGCTGCTCGCCGCCCTGGAATCGCCGGCGGACGGCGGTAACCGTGAAGCTGTGGGAGGAAAAGTCCCGGCAGACGCGGCGGAACTTGAAATCTGCGCCCTTTCGGGTATGGCCGCCGGACCCTGGTGCGCAGGAACCCTCCGTGAGTGGGTTCGTGTTCAACCGGAACCCTGTTCCTGGCACCGGGCAGCGGAGCTGGTCTATCCGCCGGAATATCAGGCCTGGCTTACGGAACGCTTCCGTGCGGGCAGAACCCGTACGGTATTTGATGATGCTACCCCCGCTCTGAATGACAGTATTCCAATCATCAGGATTCCTGCGGCCGGTTCGGTGTTTTACCTTGACCCGTCCCAGCCATCAGGCGCACAGGCACTGCGGATAGAGACCGCCGGGTTTGACGGCGGTGACGTGTACGCCGATAACCAGTTCCAGGGCAGCCTTAACCCCGCAGGCGTGTTTGTGCTGCCCCTGTCGCGGGGACGGCATCAGGTGGTGGTGGAGGATGCATACGGAAGAAGCGCGTCCGTGGGGTTTGAGGTGCGGTGAGCATCCCCGCTACCGCCCCACCCTATGCAGATACTCAATCACCCGGAGCCCGTCCGCCGCGCCCGACCGGGGCTACAGTCGGGGTTTGCGGTGATGGCTCCGGCGTGGGTGCAGGGTTTCTCCCGAAGCCGGTCGTCTTCCAAAAGACTGGCGATGCGGCCAAGGCCGATGATGGCAACGGGAATTTTTTTCATCGGAGTTAGCACCAGTTTTCCTGTTTAAGATTGGGGATTCTGGAGAAATGCTTAAGGTTGTTTGTTACCAAAACAGCGTTACTACTTTTCGCGCAGGCGGCTATCAGCATATCCATATTACCCAGCGGCGTTCCATGGAGTTCCAGGAACTGTCTGATTTGAGCGTATTCTTCGGCGGCAGCAGCATTAAAATCAATAATGCTTACACGGCTTACAAAAGCTTTAATCTGATCTTGTAATTTAACGGAACCCTTATGAAGGCCGCCATAGAGGAGCTCGGCATAGGTAACCGAACTGATACATATATCGTCGTTCCGGTGTTTCCAAAATTTTTCTATTACCGTTTTTGGGGTTTCCCTGATGGTATAGCTGCAAATATCGGTATCAAGCAGATAAACCTGGGCCACTAGAACAACTCCCTGGATTGGGGAGGCTCATTATCGCGGTCAAGCTCAAAATCAGGGCAATGAATTGATTCAAAAAACTCCTCCACCTCTCTTTTACTGCTGAACCGTTCGGATTTGGGGAATATGATGATACGATCATCTTCCCTGGAAATATACACTTCACTGGTATTGACCCGGAACTCTTTCGGCAGCCGTATGGCCTGGGAACGGCCATTCATAAACACCTTGGCGGTAGTAAGAGACATGAAATACCCCTTTCAGGAATGATATATATTTATAGTATATATCAAAGAGGTGTAACCGTCAAGGTGATACTAAATCACACCGCCCGCAGTAACTCCCTGGGCTTCGAGCCTTGGGCGGGACCCACCACGCCGTGGTGCTCCATTTCCTCTACCAAACGGGCGGCACGGTTGTAGCCGATTTTGAGGCGCCGCTGGATGTAGCTGGCGCTGGCTTTGCCTTGCTGGACGACGATTTCCAGGGCTTTCTCGTAGAGGGGGTCGTCGCCGTCGACAAAGAGGGAGGGTTCCGTCTCATCATCATCGTCGAAGAAGATCTCGTCGTCGATGTAGTCCGGCGCACCAAGGGTTTTGACGTGTTCCACCACCCGTTCCACTTCCTCGTCGGTAACAAAGGCGCCCTGAATACGAACGGGAAAGGGGTCCACCACGCCGGCGTAGAGCATATCGCCTTTACCCAACAGTTTTTCTGCGCCTACCTGATCGATGATGATGCGGCTGTCCATCTTGCCGGCCACCATAAAGGCGATACGGCTGGGGATGTTGGCCTTGATAAGCCCGGTGATCACGTCGATGGAGGGGCGCTGGGTTGCCAGTACCAGATGAATACCCACGGCGCGGCTCATGGCGGCAAGGCGGGCCACAGTGCTTTCCAGTTCCTTGCCGGTGGTGGCCATCAAGTCGGCAAACTCGTCGATCACCACCACGATGTAGGGCATGTGTTCCGTGGCGATACTCCGGTCCTTAATCCGCTTGTTGTAGCTCTTGATGTCCCGCACCCCCATAGAGTCGAGGCACGCGTAGCGCCGTTCCATCTCGAAGATGCAGTATTGCAGGGCCTGGAACGCCTTTTTCGGCTCCGTGATCACGGGAGTCAACAGGTGGGGAATATCATTGTAGAGTTTGAGTTCTACGATTTTTGGGTCAATCAGGATAAGTTTGCATTCTGCCGGGGTGCGCTGGTACAGAATCGAGAGTATCATCGAATTGACGCACACCGATTTTCCCGATCCGGTGGACCCGGCGATAAGGAGATGGGGCGTCTGGGTGAGGTCCAGCATTTGTGCCTCACCGGTGATGTCCTTTCCCAACACCACGGGAATTTCCAGCCGCTTCCCTTCATGGGCGTGTTCGCGCTGCAATTCCCCTTCGATAATCTCCCTGAATGATACGATGTTCCGCTTTTTATTCGGTATCTCTATTCCTACAGCGTGTTTTCCCGGTATGGGGGCCACGATACGTACGGAAGACGCGGCGAGCTTGAGGGCGATATTATCCTGAAGGTTGACGATTCTGGAGAGTTTAACCCCCGGCGCCGGGAGTATCTCGAACATGGTGATCACCGGCCCCTTGCGTATGCCCGTCACCTCCGCCTGGATATGAAATTCCTCCAGACACTGCTTGAGGGTTACCGCCGCTTTCTTGGTGGCGTCGTCGATGATCCAGTACTGGCCGTCGGGGTATTGAGTCAGGATATCCTCTACCGGCACCTGATACGCGACGTTCCGCCTGAGGCTCTCTTTTTCGGCGGGGCAGGCAGAAACGCTACTGCGTGCGGGAGCCTGAGGTACTGCCGCCGCACTGCCGTTTACTGCGGGCTTTACGGGAACGGCGGGAGCAACCGCGGACTCAGGCGGCGCACCGAAAAGGTCCGCCGGCAGTATCTCCGACAGTACCGGGCCGGTCCCCATCCGGGGAAACACCGGGCGCACGTCTGGCGTTTCGTCTTCATCGGCATCGTCCGGCGGCTCAAGGTCATCCGGCGTGTCATCTTCGCCAAAGGTATCATCGTCATCAAAAGCCACGGTCCCGTCCGGGTCTTCCGTATCATCGAAATCGTCCAGTTCGTCCGGCGCTTCGTCTGAGTCTTCTGTATTATCGAAATCGTCCAGCACTTCGGCTTCGCCTGAGTCTTTGTCGAACGCGGAAGGTTCGTCGAATTCATCCATAGAAGTGAAAGGTCCAACGACGTCTGGATCGTCAAACGGCTCCGGGGGAACGGCTTCTCCCGCCGAGTTCTGAAACTCAGGTTCCCCATCGGCAGCGCCGGTCCGGTAGTTTTCGTCCGTTGCTTCCATCTCCCGGAACGCCTGCGCGCTGGCCAAGGGTTTCGGTTCGGGGAAGTCGATGATAACGCCTGTTCTGGCCACGGGGGGAACGCCGTCCGCAGCCCCGGCGTTTGCGTAGAAATTGACGATATCCGCCGCTCCGGCGGGGGCAAGGAGGGCCCTCCCGGATTTGCCTACGGCCCGTGCGGGTTTGGGGAAAAGCAGGGGGATAAAGGCCCGGATAACCATCCCTTCTACAAAGGTCAGCAGGATAATGAACAAGCCCAGGCCGTTTTTTCCGGCCGTCCTTAAAACCGAAAACCGTTCGGCCTGATAGTTAAAATCCCGGATAAAGGCGAGTCCCAGGGCCAGGGTCATGAATGGGGCAATCGCCGCGGCAAGGACAAAGATCCGCTGGGGGCGATAGGCCGGGTCCGCCAGGATAAAGGCCGCCCACACCAGATAGGCAGGGACAAGGAACGCCAGAACCCCGTAGGAACGGACGAAGAAATTCCCCATTCCGCGGGCGATAAAGGGCAGATCAAAAAGCGAACCGGCAATGGAAAAGCACAGCAGCAGGGCCAGGGCGCTCAGGCCCAGAGCGCCTACGATGGCGGCGATGCGGTATTTTTTACCGGTTTTGGAGAGAAAAGATTTCAGCGGCACGGAAGCGGGTCCTCCTATGATCCCTTACCTAAATATATCGGCAAGTATCGCTTCCATCGTCATAGTATAATAAAGATAGCCGTACACGGCGGCGGCGGCCATTACCTTCCGGCCATAGTCCCGTGTTTCGTTGTACTCGATAGTTTCCGCCAACAGGTCCACCGGCAGATCCGATGCGGCAGTTTTCCAGCGCCGGACACGGGTGTAGCCGCCGTTATAGGCCAGCAGTGCCAGCATGGGGTTTTCCAGCCGGTCCATAAGATAGCGGAGATACACCGCCCCCAGGTGGATATTGACCTCCGGGTCCCGCAGATCGATATCCCCCTCTGCACGGTAATCGGGCCCCCCCTGCTGCTTGACCCGGCCAGCCATTTCCACGGCGGTGCCGGGCATAAGCTGGGTCAGCCCGGAGGCCCCCACGCGGGAACTGATGTCTGCCGCAAAGGCGCTTTCGGCACGGATAAGCCCGTAGAGGAGGTAGGGCGGAATGTCCGCCTGTTCTCCGTAGCGTTCCACCAACTCCCGGTAGGGCCGGGGGAAGTACAGTTCCAGGTCGGCCCGGTTCTCCCGGTAATCCTCCCGCTCCATATAGGCCGCAATCAGCCTGAGCGATGTATCCCATTGGCCGTCCGTCTGAAGGGCCTCCGCCAGGGTACGGAGTTCCGGGATCGATAAGCCGTCCCGCCGCTCCTGGATATAGGGCCAAACCAGACGCCCCGCCCCATACTGAAAAAAGCCCAGCAGGAACTCCATTTCTGCTGTCCGTTGTGCCGGTGGATTATCCGCCGCCGTGCCGGGGATCGTCACCGCTTCCGCCCCCAGCCGGTACGCCGCCAGGGAACGGTAATAAAACGAAGCGCGCTCCTCCCCACGGGCAGCCTTGAAAAAATCTTCCGCCTTTTCCGGGATATACCCCGCTTCCGCCGCC
>BNVD01000079.1 GCA_025997835.1 Spirochaetia bacterium | reverse complement strand
ACATTGCCGGGTTTTGCCTCGCGGTGAGCCGTATGGCCGGTGTCATCGAAGGGCTCGGCGCCGACCGGGAGCGGCTGCTCCTCAACCTGCGGGGCAGTGCGGGGATTGCAGGCGGGGTGATGGCCGAACCGGCCTACATCCTGCTCGCGGAAAGCGGTGTCTCCGATGCCCACGAGGTGATTCGGAAGATCACCCTAAAGGCTGAGAAGGACGTCCTTAGCTTTGCGGCGGCCCTGTCCGGGGAGGGTGAAGTGATGGCACGGATTGCGGGCAAGATGGCGGAATTGGGATTGGTGCCGACAGTAACAGAAGCGCTGTCCTTTTTCGAGCGGCCTGAGGAGTACTGCGGGGCAAAACCCGGCAATGTAGTCGGCGATGAAACGCTGGCTCGCCGAGTTGGAAAGGTCCCGCTGGTGCTCGCTGATCTGGTCCATAAAAAAGGTAGTCACCCTGGGCATAAAGGCTTTCCAGAGGCTCTTGACATGCTCGGAGTTCCAGGGGTACCGCTTCTGGGGCATGGTAGAAGACCCCACCTGATCGGCGGCAAAGCCCTCCCGCAGTTCGCCGATTTCGGTACGCTGGAGGTTGCGGAGGTCGTCCGCAAGGTTGGCGATGATCCCGAAGGCTATGTTGTATTCCAGCAGCAGCCGCAAGAGATACTCAGGCTCCACAAGCTGGGTGGAATGTTCCGACGGCTCAAGAGACAACTCCGCAAGGTAGCGCCGCTCCAGCTCCTCCGGGTCCCGGACTATCATACTGGTGGCGTTATAGGCCCCCACCGCCCCGGCAAGTTTCCCCTTGAGTTGAAGCGACAGCCGCTCAATCTCAAGTATCGATTTTCCCAGCCGTGAGACATACTCCGCCAGCGCAAACCCCACGGTGATAGGCACCGCGTGCTGCCCGTGGGTCCGCCCCACCTGGGGAGTGGCCGCCTCCCGCTCCACAAAATCGCAGAGCAGCAATTCCAGCTTCCGCAAGAGGGGCAGCGCCGCCTCCCGGCACACCCCGCGCATACGGTACGCGAGGCTCGTATCCAGTATATCCACACTGGTTGCCCCCAGATGCACCAGCGGCGCAAACGCGGCGGGCACCTTCGTTTTAAGCACATTCACCAGCGCCCGGATGTTGTGCCGGGTCTTCTCCTCCTCGGCGTAGACTTCATCGGGGGTAACCGTTGCGGCGGCCTGTTCCAGCATCTGCCGGGTCTGTGCCGTCAAAGCGCCCCGCATGGAGAGGTGGGCCAAAACCAGGGCGAGTTCCGCCTTGACGCAGGCGGTGATCGACGCCTCCTCGGAAATCCAGGGGACAAGGGAATCAAATACATCCTGTTCGGAAATTGAGTACCGGTGGTCTAAGGGGGAAATGTTACGAAAAATATTGCGGGCTTCCATACCAGAGTTTGGCATGGGAGGGGGGAGTATGTAAAGGGCACTGCGGACCTTTACATTTCTCTTTTTTTCTTCTATATGTGTGATACAACATGACGATAAAAAAAATCATCGAGACCGTTAAGGATACAGATAACCGGCTCAAGACCGTTGCGCCGGAAGAACGGATAAAAGGCGATAAACATCACCTTGCCTGTACCGTCCATATTGATCCAAAGCAGACATTTCAGCGCCTTGAGGGATTTGGGGGGGCGCTTACCGAGTCGTCGGGGTATGTGCTTTCGCAAATTTCCAAAGAAAAACGGCATGAAGCGGTGGCGGCGTATTTTTCGCCCGATAACGGAAACGGCTATACCCTCGCCAGAACCCACATGAACAGCTGCGATTTTTCCCTGGAAAACTGGGCCTGCGTTGAGAAGCAGGACGAGAGCCTTGAATCTTTTTCCATGGAACGCACCGACAAGTACATTACCCCGCTGATCAAGGAGGCGCAGGCTGCGGGGGGAAGCGGCGGCCTAAAATTGATGGTTACACCCTGGTCGCCGCCGGGCTGGATGAAAGACAACGGCGAAATGAACAACGGCGGCAAACTCCAGAAAAAATACCTTTCCCTGTGGGCGGCGTATTTTGTGCGCTTTATTGGGGAATTAAAAAAACGGGGCATTGATACCTGGGCGGTTTCCGTGCAGAACGAACCGGCGGCAAAACAAACCTGGGATTCCTGCGTATGGAGCGGACGTGAAGAAGGGGCGTTTGCCGCAGAACATTTGGGGCCGGCGCTTGCCGCGTGTTCCGGGGAAAAGATAAAGATACTGGTGTGGGACCATAACCGCGATGTCCTGTTCGACCGGTTTACTGAATCGATGTCAGTGAAAGGGGCGGACAAATACATTGATGGCGCGGCTTTTCACTGGTATTCGGGGGATCAATACGAAAATATCGCGAAAGCGGCGGAGGCCTTTCCCGGCAAGCTGCTGATTTTTTCTGAAGGGTGTATTGAAGGGGGGCCGCGGCCCGGCGCGTGGTTTTCCGGCGAGCGTTATGCGCATAATATTATCAACGATCTTAACCACGGCTGCACCGGCTGGATAGACTGGAACATCGCCCTTGATTGCTCAGGCGGGCCGAACCATGTGGGCAATTTCTGTGATGCGCCGATTCTGGTTGATACCGTCGGCGGCAAGCTGCATTATCAGAGTTCGTATTACTACATCGGTCATTTCAGCCGCTTTATCCGGCCCGGCGCGCTGCGGGTAAACCTCTCCGTCGATTCATATATGACACCCGCAACGGTGGACGGGCGCAGGGGAAACACGATGGAATTCTGCTCATTCACCAATACCGGCGGCTCACTGGCCATTGTTGCGCTTAACCGTACCGAGGCCGATATGGTGTACGATTTACACATCGGCCCGGATTCCACCGTTGTCACCTGCCCACCGCGGGGAATTCAGACCATCGTATGCGGTTCTTAGAATGGCCTGATACTTGAGCCGCTGTATTCCGGCGCTGCCCTAATCCCGCTGTGCGACGAGCAGAATCAAACTCAGGATAAACAGTACCAGTACTATACCTGCCATAATGAACATGGCGGCGGTAAAGCTGAGCCTCAGGGCTGCCCAGATGCCCAGGGTGTTAATCATGGTGCGATAGATATGGATGAGGCCGTTAAAGACCAGCGGCAGAATTGCCAGCATGGGGATGGACAGATAGCGGGGACGGTGGGGCGCACGGTAGCGCCAGCCTATCAGGATGACCAATATCAGCATAGGAAGGAGAAACACCGGCTCGGCAATGCGGCTGATAATTTCCGCACGGAACACCTGGGGAATATAGCCGTATGGCGGCAGGATTTTTTCGGCGGTGAACAGTTCCGGCACCAGAAAGTTATCCAGCCCCCGCCGGACCTGACTCATGAGAAGAAATTCATCATAAGAGAGGTCCAGAATTACTTCGGCGGCTCCCATCTCGGTACGATCGGGCTCAGACCAAACCGGACCCCAGCGCAGGTTTGAGTCACTCCGGTCAATGACCTGGAGCAAGAGTACCACCCGTGGACTGGAACCCAGGGTTTTGGGCAAAAACTTGGCGTAGGGAGCTTCGAGGCGGTTAAAAATCTGCCCTTGTTGATCAAAAATGACCAGTTCTATATCAAAGCCATAAGCGTAATCGTCAAAGGTTGAAAGAGAACCCACCCGCAGGACGATACGCCCGTCGTTTCGCCCCAAAGCGTTTGTCCGGGGAATCGAAAAAACCGCCCCGGTGAGAATATCCCCCAGAATCATGTCCAGTTCGTCGTAAAAAAAGGCAACTTCCAGGGTTCCTGCCTGACTTTTCGCCAGGAAATTCTCCACATCCGGGTCCTGCGGAGTACCCGGCAGCATCTGCCGGGAAAGTTCCCTGAAAATATAGTAGGCCCGGATCCAGTCTTCGGAAACCAGGGCCTCGTAGCCCGACTGTTTTAGCCGGTACCGGTCGAGGCGGCGGCGTTCCAGGCTGTCCGGCTGCTGGACAGTGATGGCGTTCCAGGCCTGACTGGTCAGCCGGGCAGCCGCCGCCCGATCACTGCTGCCCGGACGGGCAAGCCGGTCCGCCAGGGTAGCAAGCCAATGGGCGTCGTAGTACCGTTCTTCCTTCAGGGCCTTTTCCGCAGCCAGCAGGGCTTCCGAGACATTCAGGGGCTCCCGCAAATTCGGGTCTGCCTTGCCCGTGCGCGTATCCGGGACATATTCATACAACGCCCCAGTGTCATCATCATGGGTAAAGTTGTAGCTGTCCAGCTCACGGTCAACAGCCCGCCGTTGTAATTCCAAATCCGGGCTGTCGGGCCAAATCCGTTCACAAACCGCGACAAATCTGGCCGCCTCGTCCCACTCACCCCGTTCCCCCGCTTCAAGGGCCTTTCCCAAAGATTGGTGAAACAGTTTACCCCGGAATTCCATATCCGACCGGGCGTTCCGGGTCAGGGGCAGCGCCAGAAAGAACAAGACCCCGTAGAGTAACACCGTAACAATGGCGATAATGATGGGCCATTTAAGCCGGTCCAGAAAATTGGGGGAAAACCGCCCAAAGGTTTCTTCTTCATTAGTCTTTAACCCGAACGGAATGACCAACGCCGACATGGCCAGCGCCGGAAACAGACCGATACAGTCCAAAAGACCCAGGGTAGACCGCCAGGAAGACGAAAAAATCGCCAACGGCGCCGGGGAAGCGGGGAAAAACGACCGGAAAACCATGATAACGATCCCGGACCCCAACATATACAGAATAAAAATGCCCAGCGGGGAAAAGAGCGCCTCTTTTTTACTCGCCACGCCGCCCTCCACGTCTCCGGGCTGCGTTGATAAGGATCGTATTCAGACTGATGATCAGCCCCAGAGCACAATACACCGCAGGACTGATCTTATCCTGGGGAACCATATCCAGAAAGAAGGTGATAAAGACTTGAGTTTCCCCGGAGTCCAGGAAGGTCTCAAAGATCAGGATACCCCGAAAGACCAGCGCCCCCAGAAATATATTCGCCAGCGGCCATGAAGTTACATCAAACACAAAACGGCAGGAGGCCAAAAACAGGCACAGCCCCCCAAGGTACAGGCAAAAGGGGATGAGACCCTCCCGCAGCCGGGAAGCGAACTGTTCCGCCACCAGCGAAAAGTCGACGAACATACCGGACATTACGGCGGATTCTTCGGTGTGAAAGGGCGTTGAGGGAAGCACCGCGTTTTGCGGCTCCGTCGGCGCCCGCTGATAAAAGAGGGGCCGCCCCGGAATGGATACGACCCGCGGGCTCCCGGCTTCCGCAGGATCGCCCAGCACCACCAGGGTGGTATCCCCCGTGTTCAGAATGAGCCCCGGTTCCCCCAGAGTAGCCGCAGGCGCCGCCGTCACCGGGGATTCAAGGGCAACGCTCCGGCGCAGAGCCAAAGACAGGCCCAGACTGAACAAAACCGAGAGCAGAAACAGGCAGACTATCGTCATAGGGATGGGAATATGCCGCCGGGAGGAGTAACTGAGGGTTAAGAGGAGGCTGCAATAGAGCGCTATGGGAATCGCCTGCCGGAAAACCAGAACCCATGCGTTCAACGGCTCCAGCGTGCGGGCGGGTATCATGCGGACACATTCAATCCATACCGTAAGATACCGGACCAATGCGGCGATTAAAAGCGCGATAATAAAGGACATACAGAAAAAAAACACCAACCGCGCCAGTTTTTTCACAGGACAAGGTTACCATAAGAAAAGTACCGGTTTCAAGTCCGTTGTCCGTTCTCCAAGAGAGGATATGCACACCTTATGCACAAAGGAATCTCCCATCTGAATCTATCACCCTGCGTTTCTTTCATGGTTTGACGGCATAAATCGGCTTTCAACATCAGGAATTACGTAAATTATCATGGCTAATTCTTTATATAACAAGGAATTACGCACAGCACCGTCTTCCGTGCCGGGCAACGGCGGAATAGAGTGTATAAAATCATATACACACCTAAGGCACATCTTGAATTATAAACAGGTTATACACAGGGAGGACTACGATGGACCCTCGGCCAACCTAAAGGTTGGCCGCCCTTTACTGAGTGCAGTGGCCGTTGCTGGGGTCTACGCCTGTGCTAAATTTTCTGGTAGACACGCTAGCGCGTGCGGGTGCTGGGCGTCCTCGCCAACCTAAAGGTTGGCCGCCCGTTAGTGGGTACAGTGACCGTTGCTGGGGTCTACGCCTGTGCTAATCTTGCCGTAGACACGTTTTCACGTGTTTTTACTTGGCGTTTCAGGCAGCGCTTTCATCTTCTCTTTCAAGTCTTGAAGCAACAAATCCGCAGAGGAGTCTGATTTTTCCAGTTCGGCGAAGCGTTTGTCCAGGCTGGCGTTGGAAGAAAAATCTTCCAGTTCTTTGGAAGCATCGGCTTCCGCTTCCAGTTGATCCACCTTTTGGCTCATCCGGTCGAACGCGTCAAAGGCGGTACGGTTGCCGGATACGCTGGAAATGGTGCTTTGTATCTTCTGCTGGGCCTCGGCCCGCTTTGCGCGGGCGATAAGGAGGTTCTTTTTGCGCTGGGCTTCGTCGATCTTGTTCTGCAGTTCCCGGAGGGATACCTTAAGCTGTTCAACCGAGGCTTTCTGGGACTCCCACTGCTTCTGATACTCCCCAAAGGCGTTATCGTACTCCTGCTTGCGGAGCAGGGCTTCCTTGGCAAGGTCGTCCTTACCGGCCTGTACCGCCAGCATGGCCTTTCGCTCCCAGTCTTTGGCCTGGGCCTCCTGGTTCTGCATCTCCCGTTCCAGCTTCTTCTCGTCGGCGATGGCCATAGCAACCGCTTTCTTCGATTCAATAAGCTGGGTATTCATGTCGATCAAAAGCTGGTTAAGCATTTTTTCCGGCTTTTCAGCCTTATTGATCATATCATTGACGTTAGACGAAATAAGGGTTTTTAACCGCGAAAAAATGCCCATAGCGCTTATCCTCGATAACTTGAAAGAATTGGGTAATGCTGAACCAGCGCCAAACTGAACGCATCCAGAGTGGACCGGAACTCACTGTAGTCCATGGTATCGTAATCCAGGGTATTGATCAGCACGATTTTGTCATCCTCCAGCGCGTAGGCGCCGTGGACAATGTCGGTGGCGTTCAGTTCCAGCAGCCGGGTAAAGAGCTCCAGCCGGTTCTTTTCCGGGGCGTCCATCACCACAACCCGGAAAACCACCAGCGGATCATCATACATCACCGCAACTCCCGTAAGATTATGCTCCTGATCGTCAAGAAGCCACATGTTTTTACCGATTTCCCGGTAGGTAATCATCAAATCAATAAGATACTGATCGATTTTGTTCTTTTCCATCGAATCCATCAAAATAAAACCCTCATGGCCCGGCTAAAAACGCCCTATGGGCCGCCATTATCCCAAAAACACCTGACCGGCGTTGTCAATTGCCAGTATTGTCTTACATTCCGAACACCGGAACCACAACACCCTCAACCAGGGCTTCCGCCTCTGGTGCAGCGACCTGTTCGACGTATTCGCGGAACGGAAAAAACGCCCATCCCGCCCCATTTTTGACCGGGGCCTGGAATGGGTAGGCTACTGCTTCCAAAAACCCATCCGCTTTTTACGGATTTTTCCCTATTTCTACTACAAATATCTGCTGCTTTTTTATCGCCTCTTTGTACGGAACAAGGGAGCTACGGTTGCCGGCTCCCCAAACGCGCCGCTTTAAAAAAAATGTTTGCCATATATTCCGCCTCCCGCTGAGTCAGCGCCGCTCGTGAAAAAACATCCTGCAGAAACTGCTCCTGCTCCTCCCGTCCCGGCTGCCGGTAAAACCCCAACGACTCAAGCGAACTGGTCACCGACCGTACCAACTCCGCGATACGCTTCTGATCCAGCGGTACCCAGCGTCCACCGTGAGCGGGCGCATCTACCGTCAGATCTTCCCCGGAAGCAGCTACAGGGTCCGGCCCCAGGGCGAGAAAAAGCTCATAGCAGAAGATTTGCACCGCGTGGGAAAGGTTGAGGGACGGAAACGCGTCATTCGCCGGTATATGGGCCGCCAGATTGCAGATCTTTAGCTCCCGGTCTTCCAGACCCGTCCGCTCGTTCCCAAAAACCAGCGCCACCGTCCCGCCGCCCTCACGAGCGGCTACCCCCTTGCCATCCGGCGCTATGCCATCGCCCTGCTCGTTACCATTCCCCGCCGTCCCCGGCCATCCCCGGATATACGCCGCCGTTTCCCCCGGCGTCAGCGAATGGACCTTCCGTCGCTGCCCCATCCGCCGGGTAGTACCGATAACCAGACCGCAATCCGCCGTCGCGTCCTCCAGACACCCGAAAAACTCCGCCTTGTCCCATACCTCCCCCGCATGAACCGCCCGGGAACGGACCGTTGAACCGTTCAGCGCCCTGGACGGCTCAATCGCAGCCTGCTCCCCGGACACCGCCGGTACAACCACCCGCAGCCGGGAAAGCCCCATATTCATCATAGCCCGGCAAACCGCCCCCACATTCCCCGCCTCCGAAGGCCGCACCAACACAATCACCACATCCGAAAGCCTCATACCACCATCCTAATCCTATTCTATCGCTATTTGTATAGTACAAATACACGCCAAAACCGCCCCAAAAAGTCTCTTCCCCATATCAGAAGTGAAGGGTAATCCATATATCCCGGTAAAGGCGGGTGGCGCAGCGGACGGCCCCTCCCCGAGACATCAGACCTACTGGTCTGCTGACAACCAACAAAAACGCTTAAAGCGTCTTAGCCGGTAAACCCAATCCTTCAGAGAGGAAACGCGCCTGGTTCGCGCCCGGTATAGTCCCGCGAACCGGTGAGCGGGTTGACCGGTATCGGGTGACAAGGCGTGGGGCTCGGTAAAGGTTGCCGTACCGAACAAAAGCATCAGCCCCGCACAGTTGTTGTCATCCTTGGCTCGGGCGGGGGGTTGTCCGCTACGCCGCCCGTATATGCCAGTAAATGCCGTTCCATCATTCACCCCAAAAACTTGACAAATCCGCTCTTGAAGCTATACTATGATAAGTGTATTATTGAGTATTGTAATTTGTTTACCTTTATGTAACGATCGGGTATAGGGGATTTGGGAAAGGGAGTGTCATGACAAACAACGATATTGTTCCGGCGTTTGATGACGAAAAGGATGAAAGCCTCAAGATAAAACTTCAAATGGTGGACGATGTTGAAGGGTGTCTTGTTATGCATCTCATGGGCTACATAGACACGTATAACTCGAATTATTTTCAAAAACGGGTGGCCAAGGCCATTGAAGGCGGGTTTAACCGTCTGATCTTCCAGTGCAGCGGGCTCAACTACGTGTCATCAACCGGTATCGGGTCGT
>BNVD01000078.1 GCA_025997835.1 Spirochaetia bacterium | reverse complement strand
AAGGAAAGAAACGCGGCGATGATAAACATGATGGCCGGAATAAGCGCTACCGGGAGGCTGGACCGTTCCACGAGGCCCGCAACATAGGGACCGGTTGCAAGGAGGTTACGGCAGACACCGCTGATGGTCCAGGCCAGGGACAGGATGATGATAGCCGGTACCATAGCTTTAATCCCCGTGGTCACCGAGGCAAAAAAATCCCTAAAACTTATCAGCTTGCGAGGGACGAAGAGGAAGAAAGCCACGAAGAGGGATGCGAAGCCCCCAAGGGAGAGGGCCGGGCCGGCTTTGGTGTTCCCGAACGCGGCGGCAAGTCTGGGACCAATAGGTCCCTTGTTGGTCCCGTCCCAGAAGCCGCCGTAAAAAAGCATGGCCAGAATCGAGAAAATCACCAGAAACGCCACGGGGATAATGAGGTCAATTACCTTACCCTTGTCCGAAACATCGATTTTGGTAAGTTCGTCGTCGGAGGAACCGTTTTGAACTACCGGCCCCTCGTTTTGCTCCGCCCGCTTTTGGGCTGCGGCCATGGGGCCATAATCGCTGTTTTTGCGCAGACTCATCCAGACGATCATCACCAGGGTCAGTACCGCGTAGAGGTTCATCGGGATGGAACTCACAAAGGCCTGCATCCCCGTAATGCCCGTAGAGGTGGGATAATAGGAAATGACCGAGGCGGCCCAGGACGAAATCGGCGCGATGATACAAACCGGCGCGGCGGTAGCGTCGATGAGGTAGGCAAGCTTTTCACGGGACATCCGGTTCCGGTCCGTAACCGGCTTCATCACCGTACCCACGGTAAGGCAGTTGAAGTAGTCGTCAATAAAAATAATGACGCCCAGCAAGGCCGTGGCAAGACTTACACTCTGCGGGGTCTTGAGCCGCCGGGAGGCCCAACTGCCGTAGGCCTTTGATCCCCCCGCGCGGGTGATTAGCGCCACCAGTGCGCCGAGCATGGCAAGGAATATCACCATGGAAGCGTTCTCCCCGACTTTGGCAATCATCAGGTCCGTGGTAACGTGAAAGGCGCCTAAAAGGCTCCCCCCTGCGGCAACACTGTAAATCAGCGTCCCCGACATGATCCCCAAAAGCAGGGAAAAAATAACTTCTTTGGTGATAAGCGCCAGGGAGATTGCGATAACCGGCGGAAGTATCGATAAAACCCCCACCTGTACGGCTTCAAATTCCATGTGTTCTTTACTCCTCAAACGAATCATTTGAAAACAAGTCTGTTTGAAAGGATTGTGCTTACAAACGAAAAACTATGCAATACGCGGCATAGGTTCGCAGCCCCCCTCACACCCCCATGCAGGTCCCCACCGATACCGCCGTATCAATCATGTAGTGATCCTGCGGCACGGTCTTGACCTTCCCTGCGGGAACGCTGAGGTCCACCGAACCGATGCCGTCACCAATCAGGGCGACCATTCTGCCGTATTCGCCCCTGGCCAACAGTTCCGCCGCAGCGGTGCCCAGGCTTGTGGCGAGTACCCGGTCTGAGGCGCTGGGGATGCCCCCCCGCTGCACATAGCCCAGAATCGTGGCGCGGGTTTCCATCTTCGTTTCCGCCTCAATCTCCTTTGCTACCCGGTAGCCGATGGAGGGGGCGGCAGTCTGCTCCCGGTATTTCTTCCGGTCCTTCTTTTCCATTTTGGCTTCTTCGACAGAGAGGGCGCCTTCGGCCACGACTACGATAGAAAAAGCCTTCCCGCTTTGGGCGCGCTGTACCAGATGACGGCCGATAGCTTTAATGTCGTAGGGAATTTCCGGCAGCAGTATTACGTCCCCGCCGCCGGCGACACCGGCGTAGAGGGCGAGCCAGCCTGCCTTGTGGCCCATCAATTCAATCACCATAACCCGGTTGTGGCTCTGGGCGGTGGAGTGGAGCCGGTCAATAGCGTCAGTACTGATCGCCAGTGCGGAATTAAAGCCGAAGGTCCGGTCGGTACCGGCAATATCATTGTCAATGGTTTTGGGAAGCCCCACCACGTTAAGCCCTTCCTGTGCAAGGAGATAGCCGGTAGTATTCGTACCGTTTCCGCCAAGGACCACGAGGCAGTCAAGCTTAAGTTTGCGGTAGTTCTCTTTTATCGCCGTAACCTTGTCTTCCCCGATTTCGTAGTCTTTCGGTTGGCTTCGGACTAAAGTCCGTTTAAAGGGCTTCTCCCGGCTTGCACCGAGTATGGTTCCCCCACGGGTGAGGATGCCGGAAAAATCCTCCGGCTTGAGGATACGCACGTCCTCATCAATGAGCCCCCGGTAGCCGTTGGCGATGCCGATGATGTGCATATCGTACCGGTCATACGCGGCCCGGCACACACCCCGGATGGCGGCGTTCAGCCCCGGGCAATCTCCCCCGGCGGTCAAAATACCGAAGGTCCTGGTAACGCTTGGTCTGGTCATGGGGTAAGTATAAAGGATGCCGGGGGTCTGGCGCTAGTTACGTCCGGTACCGGTACCTTGACAGAAGTATACAATATAGACACACTAGGTGAAATATGGCAGTAAAAAACGAAAAGAAACCTGCGGCTAAAGTCGCTACGGCTAAAGTCGCTACGGCTAAAGTCGCTGCGGTCAAGGCCGCTTCTCCCGCAGCGAAAGTCTCCCCCGCGCAAGCGAGCCCTTCGGCGAAGGCCGCCGAGCCTGTGGTGTACGACGAATCGAAGATCAAGACCCTCTCGTCGCTGGAACACATACGGCTGCGGACCGGTATGTATATCGGGCGGCTGGGCGACGGGTCCAACCCCGACGACGGTATCTACGTGCTTCTCAAAGAAGTGATCGACAACGGCATTGACGAGTTTATCATGGGGAACGGGAAGCTCATCGAGGTGCAAGTTAAGGACGGGACCGTGCGGGTCCGGGACTTTGGCCGGGGCATCCCTTTGGGGAAACTGGTAGAATGTGTGTCGGTGATCAATACCGGGGCAAAGTACAACGATGATGTGTTTCAGTTTTCTGTCGGCCTTAACGGAGTGGGCACCAAGGCGGTGAATGCACTGTCATCCCACTTCCGGGTGGTGGCTATCCGGGACGGGGATTTTGCCGAAGCGGTGTTTCAGCGGGGGGCCCTTTTAAGCGAGCGGAAGGGGAAGGTTAAGGACGGACAGAAAAACGGCACCTACGTTGAGTTTACCCCGGACGGCGAGCTGTTCCCCAACTATCAATTTAACCTTGAGTTTATCGAGCGGCGCATACAGAACTACACCTACCTTAACACCGGACTTACCCTGGCCTTTAACGGAAAATCCTACATTTCAAAACGGGGCCTCTTCGACCTCCTTACCGAAGAAACCGGGGAGGATTGCCTGTACCCCATCGGCTATTACAAGGGGGAGCGCCTTGAGTTTGCCTTTACCCACACCAATAACTACGGCGAGGAATACTTCTCTTTTGTGAACGGCCAGTACACCTCCGACGGCGGCTCCCACCTTTCAGCATTTAAGGAAGGGTTTCTTAAGGGGATACAGGCTTTCTTCAAAAAAGATTACAAGAGTGAAGACATCCGGGAAGGGTCCATCGCCAGTGTTGCTATCAAAATAAAAAGCCCGGTGTTTGAAAGCCAGACCAAAAACAAATTAGGCAACTCTGATATCCGGGGCTGGCTGGTGCAGGAAACCAAGGACGCGGTAGAAGACTGGCTCCACAAAAACCCGGAAGCGGCAAAAAAGCTGGAACTTAAAATAATCGCCAACGAAAGCCTGCGCACCGAACTCAACTCGGTAAAAAAAGAGGCGCGGGAAGCGGCGAAAAAAATCGCCCTCAAAATTCCCAAGTTAAAGGACTGCAAGTACCATTTGGACGACGGCGACAAGGGAGAGGGCACCATGATTTTCCTTACCGAGGGAGATTCCGCCACCGGGTCCATGGTGAGCAGCCGCAACGTAATGACCCAGGCCCTCTTTTCCCTGCGCGGAAAAATAGAAAATATGTACGGCAAAAAACGTACGGCGATCTATAAAAACGATGAACTCTACAACATGATGATGGCGCTGGGTATCGAGAACGACCTTTCAGGGCTGCGCTACGAAAAGATCATAATCGCTACCGACGCCGACTTTGACGGCTTCCATATCCGTAACCTGCTCCTCACCTTTTTTCTGTCGTACTTTGAAGAACTGGTAACCGGCGGCAGGATTTTTATTCTGGAGACCCCCCTGTTCCGGGTGCGCACCAAAAAAGAAACCCGCTACTGTTACACAGAAAAAGAGCGGGACAACACAATTACTGCGCTGGGAAGCCAGAGCGAAGTAACCCGGTTCAAAGGCCTCGGCGAAATCAGCCCCAAAGAGTTCGGCCAGTTTATCGGCGATGACATCCGTCTGGTGCCCGTATCGGTAAACACCCTCAAGGCGGTTCCGCAAGTGCTTACCTTTTACATGGGGAAGAATACGCCGGAGCGGAGGGATTATATTATGAAGAATTTGATTGGCGATGCCGGATAACACGCAAGCGTACGTGGGGTGATGGTTTGGTACTTAAATAGCCTCCCCTAATCTGCTATACTCAAAAAAATCGCATCACGCGGCATGGGAGGCATCATGCGCATACTCGCAAAGGATATATACCGGGCCGCAGCGGACCCCGGTACAGAATCAGAACAGCGTTCTGTTGAGGTGGCAGGCTGGGTCCACCGTATCCGGGAACTGGGGGGCATCACCTTTGTGATACTCCGGGACCGCTCCGGTATGGTACAGCTCGTCTTGTCGGAGGCCGAGAAACCCAATCTCACCCTGGAATCGGTAATCCGCGCACGGGGGACACCTGCGCTGAATGAGAAGGCCCCCGGCGGCGCGGAACTCAGGGTCACTTCGCTGGAAATCCTCAGCCGGGCCGCGCCGGATCTGCCCTATCAGGTGAACGGCGACGTAAGCAAGACCGGGCTGGAAGCGATTCTGGATAACCGTACCCTCTCCCTGCGGAACCCAAAGATACGGTCCATCTTCAAGGTGCAGGCTACTATCATAGAAGCATTTGCATCGTATCTGCGGAGTCAGGACTTTACCGAGATAAAGACCAGCAAGCTCGTGGCCGGCGGTACCGAGGGGGGCACCGAGCTATTCGAGGTTGAATACTTTGACCGTAAGGTGTGCCTGGCACAATCCCCCCAGTACTACAAGGAAACCATGGTTTCAAGCGGTCTGGAACGGGTCTTCGAGATCGCCCCTGCCTACCGCGCGGAGAAGCACGACACCCCCCGGCACCTCAACGAGTACGTGTCCCTGGACGTGGAGATGGCCTTTATCGAATCGGAAAAGGACTTAATCGAACTTGAAAAGGGGCTGCTGGCCCATATCTTTGAAGAAGTGAGCCGCAAGAACCGTGATGATGTGGCGGCCTGGAACGCCACAGTACCCGACCCCAATCTGGTAGCCAAGGCCCCAACGGTCCCCTACGACGAGGCCATGACCATCGCCACCGCAGAAGCGGCGAATAATAAGGGCGGCGGCGGCAAGATATTCGACATCAACCCCGAAGCGGAACGGTTCCTCTGTACCTGGGCGGGCCGGGAACACGGCATCGAGCTTATCTTCGTGAACCAGTTCCCCCGGCGGCACCGGCCCTTCTACACCTACCCCCTGGACCTTGGCGATGGCAAAGCGACCTCAACCATGAGCTTCGACTGCCTGTTCCGGGGGCTTGAGATTACTACCGGCGGGCGGCGCCAGCACGACTACAACGCCTTTCTGGAGGTGCTTCCCCGCTTCGGCCTCAAGCCTGAGGCTATGGAGAACTATCAGACCCTCTTAAAATACGGCTGTCCCCCCCACGGCGGCTTTGCCATAGGCTGCGAGCGGCTTACCCAAAAGATACTGGGGCTGGCAAGCGTCAAGGAAGCCAGCCTCTTCCCCCGTGACCGGAAACGGGTTGAACCGTGAGTGACGCGCGGGCCGTCCCCGGCTTGCGCTCCTTAACGGAACAGTGGGATAACCGCGCCCTTTTCCGGCTCCTGTGGCCTTTGGTGGTCGAGCAGGTTCTGGCGATCACCATCGGTCTTGCCGACACGGTGATGGTGGCAAGACCGATGGGGGAACACGCCGTCTCCGGGGTGTCCCTCGTGGATGCCATCAACCAGCTCCTGATTATCGCGTTTGGAGCACTGGCTACCGGCGGCACCGTGGTGGTCAGCCAGTACATTGGCCGGCGCAAGCTGCACAGCGCCCGCCTCGCCTCCCGGCAGCTTATCTACGCCAGCACCGTGGTCTCTCTGGGGATCATGGCGCTGGCCCTCGTCCTGCGCCGTCCGATACTGCAACTCATCTACGGCCAAATCGCTGAAGACGTGATGCGGGCGGCGGAAATCTACTTCTTCCTTAGCGCCCTAAGCTATCCCTTCTTGGCCCTCTACAACGCCGCCGCCGCCCTCTACCGCAGCGTGGGTAACAGCCGCGTCACCATGCTGGTCGCCGTGCTGGTGAACATCCTCAACATCGGCGGTAACGCCCTGTTCATCTTCGGCTTCCATTGGGGAGTCACCGGTGTGGGGCTCGCTACATTGATAAGCCGCGTTGTGGCCGCCGCAGTCCTGATAGGGCTCCTCCTCTACAGCCGCTCCGCCGCAGTCTCCCTTTCGGGGCTGTTCCACATCCGCCTCCAGCCCGTGACGATCCGCAGCATATTGAAGGTGGGCGTCCCCAATGGCCTGGAAAGCTCCATGTTCCAAATCGGCAAGCTCCTGGTTTCCCGGATCTTCACCACCTTCGGCACCGCCGCCATAGCCGCCAATGCCATAACCGCGTCGATCACCGCTTTCTCCTTCATGCCCGCCAACGCCATCTCTTTGGCTCTGCTCACCATCGTAGGCCAGTGCGCCGGAGCCGCCGACTACACCGCCGCCAAAAAACTCACCGCCAAACTGATGAAGCTCACCTACGGTTCAGTGTTTGTGCTGAGCGTGATAACCATCATCTTTATGGATACGCTCCTGGGCATCTTCGGCCTTACCCAGGAAGCCGTTACCATCGCAAAACAGCTTTTGTGGATCCACTGCGTCATGGCTCCCATAAGCTGGTCCATCAGCTTCTCCCTCCCCAACGCCCTCCGCGCCTCAGGTGATGTCCGCTACTGCATGGTCGTCGCCACCGTCTCCATGTGGCTGGTCCGTGTCCTTACTTCCTACCTCCTTGCCTACCCCCTGGGCTTCGGCCCTGCCGGTGTATGGTACGCCATGGTTGCCGACTGGTGCGTCCGCGGTGTGTGCTACGCGTCCCGGTGGAAAAGCGGCAAGTGGCAGTCGAAAGCGGTGATTTGAGAGAGGCGGTTCCTTTATAACTTATACACGTTTCAACGGGGGCGAATTCAACGTGAGTCCAGCACGGGATGGTTATCGATATATACAATCGAAGCAGATTTAAGTGATTATATTAGCGATACAAACAGGAAAATGTTTGGTTAGCCATTTATATAGTATCAGCAGATTTGGATGTCCGCGGCGAAATGCCAGCCGTCCTGCAACATGGGCTTGACCGTTTTACTATACCGGCGTATAGTGTTTTTATGAACTACCGTGAAATAATTGATAGTCCGGCGGAGGAGCGTGCGGGACAGGGGGAGTTGTTTGGGGATGATACGGCGGAGGAGCGGGGCTTTCAGTTGGATGGGGGCGGCGCCTTGGGAAGGGCGGCGGCGGAATTGCGGGAATGCTGTCCTGAGGCGTATGAAAACTTTGTGCTGGGCTGGATGAGTGAGCTTCCGGTTGAGCGGGAGTTGCTGCTGTTTGCGCGGAAGGTTATTGCGGCGAACGGCAGCAGTAACACTGCGGAGGGGCGGCGGGCGGCGAGTGACCGGGGGGATACGGCGGTACGGACGGTGCTGGAGGCGGCGTACAAGGTAAGCCATGAAATCGACCGGATGCGGGGGTTTCTGCGGTTCGCGCCGGATGAGCGGGGAGTGTATGCGGCCCGGTGCGCGCCGGATCATTTTGTGCTGCCCGCGCTGGCGGGGCATTTTTTGCCGCGCTTTGGGGAAACGCCCTGGGCCATTATTGATGAACGGCGGCATCTGGCACTGGTACGGCTTTTGGACAGAAAGCCAGAGCTTATGACGGAGGATGCGTTCCTTTCGACATCTCCATCGATGGACCAGATGCACCCGGTACGCCGAACCGCCGCCTCGAATGCGGCTTCAGCCGATGCTGCTTCATCCTGGGAGGATCTGTGGCGAACCTATCACCGGGCGGTCAACAACGAAAGCCGGAAAAACCCCGGCTTACAGCGGCAGTTTATGCCGCTTCGGTACTGGAAGTACCTGACCGAGCTACAGGGAGAATGAGTGCGCCAGGAGTTTGTTGCACTTCGTGCAATTCAATAGAAAAAATCGGCTTTCAAGCCGATTTTTACCCTGCAAACTCCGCTCAGAAACGAAGTTTCTGCAGGAGCCCGTTAATAGCAGGTTTTTTGTGGCATCAAGCGCAAGGCGACCGTGTACGGTCGCACACCTACAAGTGCAATCGGACACGAAGTGTCCGCGGCTCCTAGGTGTTGCACTTCAGGATTGAACGCAGGGTTCAAGTTATATTTATACGATTCCTTACTCCCGCTTGGGTGTAAAAAACCATTTCATATTATTTGGCATACTGCTTGAATTCGTAGTAACAACGCTTTTACCTGAATCAACATCGTGCTCATATACCAGATTCCAGCCTTTTTTCCCTGTTATGGTGTATTCGGTCGAATTACCCGGATTGGAGGAGCTAACATGCGTCCCGGTTATTGTTGCGTCCTTGTTAAAATAAATGTAATAAGCATTATGCTCCTGCGTATCTGCATCATTGGTAAAGCTCAAATATCCGGTTTCATTTGATCCGTTAAACACACGACCGAAACCTTTGTAGTAAACACGCAAATCGCTCGGCTCAATAATTGCGCTGCTGCCCTCATATATGTCCAACCATGCATCCTGTACTATTTCCGGCAATGCCAATGTTAATTTACCATCGGTAATCGTACCAACGTCAAGAAATACCTCTGGCGTGACGTTGTATATTTTTCCCTTGACGGTATTGCTACCAGTATAGCTGGTTCCATTTCCGTTATATACCTGAACGCCCGTACTCGGAACAATGATTTCATTGTCCGGCGGCGGCTCATCGTTAGTTGAGCCATCATCACATCCGGCAAGCTCAAAATACGGGTCGACCACGACAAATACATGAAATTATCTAATTCCTTACTATACAAGGAATTAGCTCAAAATCCACTTTTTACCGACACTATATATTAGGAAAACAACACATCTGTATAG
>BNVD01000077.1 GCA_025997835.1 Spirochaetia bacterium | reverse complement strand
TGGGGTTATGGCACGGTGCGGAATACAGTTTTATCTTTTTTGGATTTGCCTGCGGCGTGTTTTTAATTGTAGAACGGCCGCTAAAAAAGACGGTAAGCGCCATCCTTGGCAATAATAGCCGGACGCCCTATATAAAATCACTGCTGGGGCATACCTATTGTATCATCAGCATGATCGTACTCTTTATGTTTTTCCGGCTGGACTTAAAAAGCGGTTTTGTGTTTTACGAAAACTTTTTCAAGTTTATGCGGAACGTAAGCGTCCCGCCTGATATACTGCTTTTGGCCGATACACGGTTTTATATCTTTCTGTTTTTTGGCATAGCTTTTTGTTTCCCCTGGTGGCGGAAACTCAATATTCCCGTCAATACGCTGACGGTTATTCTGAAGTATATCGCATTGTTCGTACTGTTTATTTTGTCCTTCAGTACCCTTACCACCGATGCATATAATCCCTTTATATATTTCAGGTTTTGACGGAGGAGGCATTATGAAAACCGCAAGAGGCGTATTTATAGTTCTGTTTTTGGCCGCCATCACTATTCCTGTTGTTTTTATCGATAGAACAAGTGTCATATCGATGCTTGAACGGAGGATGCTTGCGAATCCCCCACGGGTTCATAATGGCGGCAAATTGGACATAAAACTCCTTGAAATGCTGCCAAAACAGATTGATACCTATATAACAGACCGCTTTGCCGGAAGAAGCCGGCTTATATACTTTATGAACCATGTAAATTATTTTATACTGCAAAAAAGCCATGACAACAGACTCTTGGTTGGGAAAGACCGATGGCTCTTTTATATCGATAAGGGAATCGGCGATGAATTTGCTAATTATTACAAGACGAATTTATTTAATAGTGAGCAGATGGAGAATTTTCTGTGGACCCTTGGATTAACCACTGCGTTTTGCCGTGAAAACGGTATCAAATTTGTGTTTTTAATTGTTCCCGATAAATGTTCCGTATATCCTGAGAAATATCTTTCTCCCAGGCCGGAAGGCCCTTCGTTGGCGGATCAGGTAATGAATGCGATGCCGCAGGATTGGCGGGAAAACATTATTTTTCCGCGGGATTATTTTATTTCAAAAAAAGACGAACACGCCCAGCCGCTGTACTTTAACAACGGTCTCCATTGGACAAAGCTTGGTGTTTTTTATGCCTATGGGTTATTATACGACAAGTTAAAACCGGCTTTTCCGAATCTCCCGGAAATTGAACTTCAATTTACTCCCTATATGGATACCGGCGAGGATAATTATGCCCTATGGTGGGGTATACGGAAATTCAGTCCCGTTATGGAGCTGCTGGATGTGAAACCGGTTGACGGCTGGGAAGGGCATTATCGATATATCAAAAGTGAGAATGTACCGCTTCAGTATAACCGCAAGGAATCGGTTGACGCCATGCGGGGAAAATACGGCATGATAACGGAGAATGTTGATCAAAGTCTGCCCACGGCGGTGGTTATACGGGATTCGTATTTTGTGGCATTGGAGCCCTTTACCTCGTCACTGTTTTCGAAAACGGAATATATATGGACAGAGCCTGAAAAGCGAAGTGTAGATTATTTGGCGCAGATGCCTGAAAAACCGGATGTTCTTATTTGGGAAATCGGCGAACGCGGACTCCAGGCAATTCCCCTTATGCCCCGGGGTCACTACCCGACCGACTAACGGGAGGTTCGGTAGGAACCTGCCCGAAAGCACTGCCGAAGCCCCGCCTTATTTTTTTCTGGTAAGGGTCAGTTTTATATCGCCCTGATCTATTTCCAGGGTTCCCTGCTTGATGGTGTAGGGTACGGGTTCTTCATCCCCCAGCCGCAGCCGATTGTCGTTGGTGATGAAATACTTTAGCCAAATTTCGTTATTGACATTCAAGTCGTTGTTTGCGGAGAAGGTAAACAAGATGCCGTCTTTGTTTTGCCAGGTCCCCAATAATTTGTCTTCCGGTTTGCCGCAGCCTGATAAAATAATGGTCAATGCCGCTAAAAGTAAAAGATACGCTTTTTTCATTCTTACCGCTCCTGTATGGTAACAGGAGCATACCGAGTTTAGGCTGTTTTGTCAAGCAGGATTCGACAGAGTGTTTAGGGCTGAGGGAAAGCTTTTTCCATATAAGCAATTAACCGTTCAATGATAGTGTTCTTTTTACTGGTTTTATAGGCCAAAACAATATTACTCTTGCAGGGCGGGTCAAGGGGAACCATTTTAATGTGAAGGGATGAAATCATGCTGTAATACTTTGAGAAAAGCAGCGTTGAACAGTGATCGTTCACAAAATTGTTAATAATTGTTCCCGGCCGTATTCGGGATATTACATACGGTATAATCCCCTTCGCCTTGAACAGTTCCATTGGATACCGGCCAATATAGATGCCATCCGGCGGCAGCGCAAGCGGCTCATCTGCTATTTGTTCAAGAGTAACCGTATGCTGCGCGGCGAACGGATGAGAAGAAATACAAAAGAATGCCAAATAATCCGTAATAAGAGGGACCACATCAAATTGCCCAATGGTAAGCACTCCTTCCCGAATAATGGCAATATCGCTTTCACCGGTTGCAAGACTGCTGATTACGTCCCGTTCCGAATATTCGAGCAATTGGATATGAACATCGCGGTTGCGCTCCTCAAATTGTGTAATAATTTTTGTAATTCCGTATACATCGGTCATCGGAGAGGCACATATCCTGATTACCTGTTTACTCTTTTTGTACGCGTCAATGTTCTGTTTTATCGCTTCATATTGGTCAAGTATATTTCTTATTGAAGGAAGTATCTGTTGGCCGATTTCTGTCAAGGTGATATGGTTATTACCCCCTCCTCCCCGCTGCCGGTCAAAGAGTTTGCAGTCCAGTTCTTCTTCCAAATTCCGGATTTGCTTACTGACCGCCGGCTGGGTAATATACAAACGGTCGGCGGCGCCGGAAAAACTGCCGTGCTCGGCTATATCGGTAAAATACCGTATCTGTTCCAGGGTCATAATGCTCTCCTCAAACAAGGTAATTCCATTTTGGAATAAAAAGCAATAGCATTATAAGCAAAACGCCGCATACAACGGCGCCGACTTCTTCCCGTCGCTGAAACCAAAATTTCTTGTTGACAACTTCACCGCATATTCCGGTTTATAGGCGGCAATATATACGTCCAGCGACTTTGCTTTGGTATTGTCCGCCGATTTCACTTCTATCGGAATGTTGTTGCCCTCACGACGAATGACAAAATCTACTTCGGCGCCTCGTTCGCTTGCCCAGTAGTACGGCTTAATGCCGGCGCTCGTAAATTGAAGCGCAGCATAATTTTCTGTCATGCCGCCCTTAAAATCATTCAGTTCTTCATTCGGATACAACACTTCGTTGGCAGTCAAGTTTTTCTTTGCACACAGGAGACCCGTATCGGAGACGTATATTTTGAATGCGTCGATGTCGCGGTAATTCTCCAGCGGGGTGTGCGGCTGGAGAATGCGGTACACACGGGTGACAATTCCCGACAGACAGAGCCACTCAATGGCGTTTTCAAATTCCGCCGCACGGGCGCCGCTCTTGATGAGTTTGTATTGGAAGCGGGTATTTTTCCGTGACAACTGCACTGTAATTGTATCGTATGCCAGACGGACTTTTTTTATTTCGTTTTGATTGTTATACTTGCTCATGTCATTGAGGTAGCCGGCAAGTATCATTTGCTGGGTATGGCGGATCAAAATAAAATCGCCGGTGGCACAAAACTTTGCCACACAGTCAGGCATACCGCCGACCACGAGATACTGCCGGTACCGGTTCAACGCAGATTCATGCAGAGCGGCGGGCATGGGTTCATCATGGGCAAAGCACTGTTTTATACGCTGCACCAATTCATCTTCACCCAGGGCCAACAGAAATTCCTCCATGTCCATCGGGTACATGGTCATACTATCCACTTTGCCCACCGGAAACGAAAACTCCCTGCGGTTTACCGCTACCCCCAAAAGCGATCCGGCAACGGCGATGTGATACTCCGGCGCTTGTTCGCAAAAATACTTGAGAGACGTGAGCGCCCGCTCGCACAACTGTACTTCATCGAGGATGATAAGCGTTTCCCCCGGCACGATTGTTTTTTTAGCGATACCGGACAGTACCGGAATGAGGTAGGCAGGCTCAATGCTTTCGTCAAAAGTTTTGCCCAGGAGCCGATCTGTTTCAAAGTTGAAATAGGCGACATTTGCATAGTGTTCTTTGCCGAATTCCAGCAAGGAAAACGTTTTACCCACCTGCCTCGCCCCCTGCACTACCAGGGGCATCCGGTGAGGGCTGTTTTTCCACTGAACAAACGAAGCGATGATCTTTCGGTACATATTGGTTCCTGTCATTTAATGTAAATTATACGGAATATTCATGTAAAAATCAAGGGAAAAAACAACGAAAACAGCATTTTTTTACACGAACCACCCTAACATTGGTCTTTTTCGTGGTTGTTTTTCCGCTCCTGAAAAACAAGGTTATTCCATTTTGGAATAAAAAGCAATGCAGTATAAAAATATTTCATTTTACAAGGGGTTTTTTATAGGATATTACTTTATTTGTGAGCTTTTTAAAAAACACCCGTATGGGTGTTTATATCATCGATGCGCAAATTAGGAGCGCAAACAAGGAGACTCTATGAAAAAGAGTTTTTCGTTCCTGTTGGTTGCGGCAATGGCGGCTTCTGCCCCGTTGTTCGCAGAAATTAATCTTGGCTTTTGGGGCAGAGGAGTGTGGACCCCGTTTGCGATACAAGCGGAGTCAGTTGAAGTTGCCGCTGACGATAAAGTTACCGGCACCACTTCAAGTATCGGTCCGGGCTGGGAAGGACTAAATAACGCGCGAGTCGGTGTTAACATTTCAGGTCAGAATGACGGCAGAAACTATGGTTTCCAGCCTGCTCCCGACATATTTTGTATTGCTGCTCCTTGCAATCTCCAATTTTCTTTCGAACGGTATGGAACAGTATTTTGTTTTCCAAAACGCCTTTAACCGCGAATATATACAGGTGCTTGACCTGTATGTGTACAATTTGGCTATGGGCTCAGGGGCCTATTCAGTTTCGACCGCCTTAAGTATTTTGAAAAGCGTCATAAGCGTGGTATTACTCTTTGGGGCGAACGGTTTGTCGAAGTGGTTCAGAGGGGAGAGTATCGTATGACAGGGAACAAGAATATCAAAAAAATCAGAGAAGGCTCCAGTTTTGGCGACAGGACGATGAGCGTAATTAACTACACCATCTTTTTTCTTTTCGCCCTGGCCTGTGTGTATCCCTTCTACTACATCTTCATCAACACCATAAGCGGCAACAAACTTTCCGAACGCGGCATTGTGATGTTTTACCCGCTGGGCATACATCTGAAGAACTATACCGATGCGCTCAAAATACCGGGACTTGTTGATGCCGCTTTTATTTCTGTCGCGAGGACAGTTATCGGAACCACGCTGACGGTTCTTTTTGCGGCCTTTCTCGGCTTTATGTGTACCAGGGAGCATCTCTGGAAACGCAGGTTTTGGTACCGGTTTATCATCCTCACCAAGACCTATATCGAATCAACGCCAAAGTCGCTGCAGGAATCGGCGGAGATGGACGGCGCGGGGATTCTGACGGTGTTTTTCAAAATCATTCTGCCTGTCAGTAAACCGATACTTGCCACCATCGCTATTTTTGCCGCCGTAAATCAGTGGAACGCTTTTCAGGATACGCTGCTTCTCGTAACGGACCGCAAACTGTACACCCTCCAGTTTGTGCTATACCAGTATCTCAATCAGACAAGCTCCCTTGCCAGTATTATGAACAGCTCAGGCGGTGTGTCGGAATCGCTGCTTGCGAATATGCAAACGATGACTTCGGTACGCATGACCGTAACGATTATCGTTGTTGCGCCGGTTTTGCTTGTTTATCCCATATTCCAGCGTTTCTTCGTAAAGGGCATAATGATAGGCGCGGTTAAGGGTTGACCGCAGGGCGATTGCATTTACTTTCAGGCCCTGCAAAATGAACGAAATTTGAAGAATTTTTAACCGCAAAGGCGCCATCAGACCGTAGGTCTGCGGCGGCAAAGGAACACCCTATTTCGGGTTATTTCTCTCCCTTCTGCGCCTTAGTCGCCTTCGCGGTTGTTTTCTTTTTTGAAATATCACCATCCTGAATGAATGTAGTGGTTAGAAAAAGTAAATGCAGTAACCCTGGGGTTGACCGCAGGTCCGCTTGACAATATCCCCCCGCCGGGTCTATACTATCTTCCATAAATATATCAATAGAGAGGTGGTTGTATGAGTGAATTGCTTGAAACTACCCTTGGCACGGCGCTGAGGGAACAGGCGGCGAAACGGGGTAATAATGAATTCATTTTTTTCCCCAATCAGAATATACGGTACACCTTTGGCGATATTGATAAAAAGGCCGATGCTTTAGCCAAAGGGCTGCTTGCGGCGGGGTTCAAAAAGGGCAGTCATATCGGCATCTGGGCCTATAATGTTCCTGACTGGGCGCCGCTGTTCTATGCCGCAGCCCGTGTGGGGGTTATTGTGGTGCCCATAAACGCTAACTGTAAACACAAAGAGCTGGCCTTTGTTCTGGGTCAGGCGGACATAAACGGTCTGTTTATTGTTGACCGTTTCCGGGACGCTGATTACTCGGAAATACTGTACCAGCTTATTCCTGAATTGAAAACCGCTCCTGCCGGTAATCTTAAATCGGATACTTTTCCTGCGTTAAGAATGGTCACCAATCTTGATCAAACGCTCCATCCGGGTATGTATGTTCTGGAAAACCTCATAAAACTGGGAAGCTCTGTTGATGATACCGAATTATCACAGGCGGAAGCTCAAGTGAGCAGCGCCGATGTGTTGTGTATCATGTATACCTCCGGCACCACCGGCATACCCAAAGGGGCGATGCTCACCCACCGGAATGTTATCAATAATGCCAACTATGCCAACCGCACCGGACCCAACCGGGCGGGGGTGATTTATGACAGCGATGTGGTCCTTAATCCCCTGCCGTTTTTCTATGTTACATCTCTTACCGGCGGTCTTGTGGAGTCCCTGATATACGGATTTAAAGTAGTGGTACTGGAAGCCTTTGATCCCCTGCGGTGTCTTGAGTTTATCCAGAACGAAGGCTGTACATGGTTGTTTTTTGTACCAACCATGTACATGGCGTTACTGTACCATCCCCGGTTTGGCGAATTCAGCATGAAGAGCGTACAATTCGGGTGTATCGGCGGGGCCGTGTGCCCGCCTGAGTTGATGAAAACCATTATCACCAGGTTTGGTATGAAAGGGATTTATCTCGCCTACGGTCTTACCGAGACCTCTCCCTTTATTACCGATGTTATCGCCGAAGATCCGGATGATCCACGGCTTACTACCGTGGGCGCCCCCTTTCCGGGAGTAGAAGTGAGTATTCGGGACACCACTAACCGCGAATGTCCCGTGAATGTGCCGGGGGAGATTTGCGCCCGGGGACACAATGTGATGAAGGGCTATTACAAGATGGAGGAAGCCACCAGAGAAGTTATTGACCAGGATGGCTGGTTTCATACCGGTGACCTGGGGCATCTGCTTCCCAATGGCTGTCTGGTTATTGATGGCCGCATAAAAGAGTTGATAATCCGTGGGGGAGAAAATATCTATCCCCAGGAAGTGGAGAATTTGCTGCGCACCATGCCGGGTATACAGGATGCGCAAGTGGCGGGTATTCCGTCACAGAAATACGGCGAAGAAGTGGCGGCCTTTATCATCCTGAAGCCGGAGGCAAAGGGCTTGGGCGAACAGGAAGTGATAGAATTCTGCAAAGAGAAAATCAGCTTGTATAAGACCCCCAGGTATGTTTTCTTTGTGGATTCCTTTCCCCTTTCGGGCAATGGAAAGGTACAGAAATTTCGCCTCGGCGAACTGGGACTAAAAACCGTACAGGAAAAGGGGCTTGCTACATAATGCCGGTTAGACAATGCCTCATTCTGTTTACGCTGTGTTTCTTCGGTTTGGCAGCCTGCTCAAGCCCTGACGATACCGGCCCATTGAATTTGCCTGCCGAAAGTATCCCTGTTGAAGATGCTTCCCCGGAAACGCCCCCTTTAGAGATACCGCCGTCTGCAACGGACAACACCGTTGGTGCGCCCAAGGTGTACATGACTGCCGATATAAGCCCTGCCGGATTGGTTGCACTGTATGAAGCTTTGGGCCGCAAGCTCACCGGTAAGGTGGCGGTAAAACTCAGTACCGGCGAACCCGGCAATCATCACTTTCTTTCCCCTAGCCTTGTTAAGGATCTGGTTCAGGCGGTGGACGGTACCATCGTTGAAAGCAACACCATTTACGGCGGCCGACGTAGCAGTACGTCTTTGCATAAGCTGGTAGCCATGGAGCACGGTTTTACCGCAATAGCCCCGGTGGATATTCTGGACGAGGCCGGTTCCATAGCCCTTCCCTTTGAGAAAGGGAGAAATATCAAAGAAGATTTTGTCGGTTCCCATTTTACCAACTACGATTCGTTTCTTGTCCTTTCCCATTTTAAGGGCCATATCATGGGCGGGTTCGGCGGGGCGCTCAAAAATATTTCTATCGGCATTGCTTCTCCTGAAGGGAAACGCTGGATTCACAGCGGAGGAAAAACCAAAACCGTACTCCTGGCAGCCGAACAAAACATGTATCTTGAATCCATGGCGGAAGCGGCAGGCGCCGTTATGAACCGCTTGGGAGAGAATATTGTGTACATCAGCGTGATGAACCATCTGTCGGTTGACTGCGATTGTATATATAATCCTGCTCCGCCTGAACTGGACGACATCGGTATTCTTGCATCCCTCGATCCTGTGGCGCTGGATAAGGCTTGTGTTGACCAGGTATATGCATCGGATACTCAGCGAAGCGCGTCACTGCGTCAGCGTATTGAATCCAGAAACGGTATGCACATCCTTGACCATGCTGAAGCCCTTGGACTGGGCAGCCAACAATATGAACTGGTGGTAATCGATGGAGAGTGATGTATAATGCTGTTTAGTTCCATACCCTTCATTATTCTTTTTCTGCCGGTTACGTTGCTGCTCTATTATTGCTGCCCCACTTTCAGGGTAAAAAACATCATTTTACTTCTCGCCAGCCTGCTGTTTTATGCCTGGGGGGAGCCGAAGTTTGTGTTGATAATGCTTTTTTCTATAGTACTAAATTACGGTACAGGTCTCTTTATAGGCAATTCCGCATCCTCAGATCTGAAACGAAAAGCTTTTCTTGCCTTCGGTATTGTCCTGAATT
>BNVD01000076.1 GCA_025997835.1 Spirochaetia bacterium | reverse complement strand
TAAATCACAGTTAGTCGATCCAGGACTGGTGCGGAAACCGGAAGTACTCAAGCTCAAGGACATCCCGGTTAATCAATACAAGAGCGACATCAAAAAGGAAACCGGCCTCTACGGCGCGGACAGGCTCAAACGGATATGGTACGACATGGTGACCATCCGGGAGTTTGAAACCATGCTCAACACCTTTAAGGTGCAGGGGACCTGGAACGGGATTGAGTACAACCACAAGGGGCCGGCCCATCTCTCAATGGGACAGGAAGCGTCCTCCGTGGGCCAGTGCGTCAACCTTACCATCGATGACTTCACCTTCGGCAGCCACCGGAGCCACGGGGAAATTCTGGCCAAGTGTTATTCGGCGATATGGCAGCTTGACGAAAAGAAACTGGAAGGGATCATGAAGAGCTTCCTCGATGGGGAGACTCTGGCGGCGGCGGAAAAGGCGGCCTATAAAAACGTAAAGGACCTGGCGGAAAACTTCGTCCTTTACGGTACTCTGGCGGAAATCTTCGCCCGGAAAGCGGGGTTCACCCGTGGGCTGGGCGGTTCCATGCACGCGTTCTTTACCCCCTTCGGTTCCATGCCCAACAATGCTATCGTCGGCGGTTCCGCTGATATTGCTACCGGGTCGGCGCTGTACAAACGTATCAACAAAAAGCCCGGCATCGTTGTCGCCAACATCGGGGACGCTTCTATGGGCTGCGGCCCGGTCTGGGAAGCGATGATGATGGCCGCCATGGATCAGTACCACACGCTTTGGCCGAAAGATGCGGGGGGCGCGCCGCCTATCCTGTTCAACTTCTTCGACAACTTCTACGGCATGGGAGGCCAGACCTCCGGGGAAACTATGGGCTACGGGTATATGGCCCGTGTCGGCGCGGGGGTCAACCCCGATAACATGCACTCCGAGCGGGTGGACGGCTACAATCCGCTGGCGGTGGCGGACGCTATCGCCCGGAAAAAAGAATTACTGTTGGCGGGCAAGGGTCCGGTACTTCTGGACACCCTCACCTACCGCATTTCCGGCCACTCCCCTTCGGACGCTTCCAGTTACCGTACGCCTGAAGAAATCAAACTCTGGCAGGAAGCGGACTCCATCGAATCCTACGGCGCGTACCTTATCGAAAACAAAATCGCCGGCAAGGCGGAACTGGATAGTCTCCACGCCCACATAAACGCCAAGCTCCTTGAAGTAGTAAAACTGTCGGTCAACGATGAAGTATCCCCCCGGCTGGGCGGCGCGTTTATCGAATCGGTGATGTTCTCCAACGGCAAGGTAGAAAAGCTTGATGACCGCAAGCCGGAACTTTCCGAGCCTCTGGAGCAAAACGCGCGGGTTAAGGCGCTTGCGGGCAAGTCCCGCTACGGCTTCGACGCCGACGGCAAACCGGTTTCCAAGAACAAGGCTTTCCAGTACCGGGACGCTCTGTTTGAAGCTATGGCCCACCGCTTCGCTATCGATCCCACTATGGCGGCCTGGGGCGAAGAAAACCGCGACTGGGGCGGGGCCTTTGCGGTGTACCGCGGCCTCACCGAATTACTGCCCTACAACCGGCTCTTCAACAGCCCCATCTCCGAAGCGGCCATCGTTGGCGCAGGTGTCGGCTACGCGCTTTCCGGCGGACGGGCGGTAGTAGAACTGATGTACTGCGATTTTCTGGGCCGGGCGGGGGACGAAATCTTCAATCAGGCTTCCAAGTGGCAGTCCATGTCTGCGGGGCTCCTCAAGATGCCCCTGGTAGTCCGGGTGTCGGTGGGTAACAAGTACGGCGCGCAGCACAGTCAGGACTGGGCGGCTATGGCGGCTCACATCCCCGGCCTTAAGGCCTACTTCCCCGCCACCCCCTACGACGCCAAGGGTATGCTCAATCTGGCGCTCCGGGGCACCGACCCGGTTATCTTCTTTGAAAGCCAGCTCCTCTACGACATGAGTGAACAGTTCGAGAAAAGCGGCGTTCCCGCAGGTTACTACGAGATACCCGAAGGGGAGCCCGCCGTACGCCGGCAGGGGAAGGACCTCACCATCGTTACCTTGGGGGCGACCCTGTACAAGGCTATGGACGCGGCGAAAAAACTGCAAGCCGAACACGGTCTTGAAACCGAAGTGATCGACCTTCGCTTTATCAACCCGCTTAATTACGAGAAGATCATCGAGTCCGTCAAAAAAACAGGAAGACTGTTGCTTGCAAGCGATGCCGCAGAACGGGGCTCCTACCTCCATACGGTGGCGAGCAACATCCAGACCATGGCCTTTGATTACCTTGACGCGCCGGTGGCCGTAGTGGGAAGCCGCAACTGGATTACCCCGGCGGCGGAAATGGAGGAACTCTACTTCCCCCAAATCAACTGGATCGTCGACGCCATCCACGAACGGATACTGCCGCTGCCGGGTTATAAGCCCTCGACCGTGCAGACCACGCTGGACCTGATACGGCGGAACCGGCAAGGGGTGTAACACTATGATCGAATTTATGCTTGATACTGCCAACCTGGAAGCCATCGCCCGGTGTGTTGACATCTTCCCCATAGCGGGGGTAACCAGCAACCCCAGTATTCTGGAGAAGGAGGGGAAGATCGAGTTCTTCCCCCACTTAAAAAAGATTCGGGAACTCATCGGCCCGGACCGGTCCCTGCACGTTCAGACGGTCGCAGAGGATGCCAAGGGTATCATCGCGGAAGCGGAAATCATTTTGAAGAAAATTGATGACCGGGTGTTTATCAAGATACCCAGCACCGAGGAGGGTTTTAAGGCCATGGGATACCTGCGGCGGCGGGGAGTCCGAATCACCGCTACCGCCATCTATACCCAGATACAGGGGCTCATGGCCGCCGCTTGCGAAGCCGACTATATCGCCCTGTACTATAACCGCATGAAGAACATGGATATTGACGCGGATCATTCGATACGAACCCTGCGGCACGTGCTGGACCGGGAGAAGATGAAAGCCATGATTCTTGCCGCCAGTTTCAGAAACATACGCCAGACCGCAGACGCTATGGCTGCCGGGGTACACAGCGTTACGGTTTCCGATCACATACTCCACGATGCCTTTGGTCTATCGATTATAAAAACTGCGGTGGACGACTTTCACCGGGACTGGGTTTCTATTCAGGGGGATGTTTCCATTACGGAACTGTCGTGATGTCTCACGCAGGCAAACACTTAAGGATACACTAATTAAATCATTTTAACCACGGACCACACTGACCGCAGACCTACGGTCTGAACGGACAAAAAGGCAAGAAATCAAAGCAAAAGTCCGTGCTGCCCGTGTGGTCTGTGGTTGATTCCTCTTTTAATCAGCGTATCCTTTAATACCCAAAATAAAACAACTTGTCCAAAAACCTTGTGGACAATGCGGGGTTCATATTGGGCACCCAGTGATTTGAAGCCGTGACAAACGCGCTTTTTTCCAAACTGGCACTCCCTGATACATAGCCTGAATCATGCGAAGTTTTTGGTACGCCGTTGTTTAAGCCTACTACATAGATACCAATATCCCCATAGCCACGGGTATTTTTCTGTGCCCATGAAGCAGGAACCGCATTATATAATGCAGTCTGTAACGCCGAGGCATCCACTGAAAGTGTAGAAGCCATTTCCTCGCTAAAACTGTACATATCTATATACAGGTCGGTTTCCGGTGTTTCGGCAGAATACCGGCCGATTGTAGAACCGGTTAAAATTGCGGCACGGACATCTGTCGTATTCGCACTATCCAGTTGATCTGCTAAAGCATGCGCAAATTCTTCAAACCTTGAGAACAGGGTACCGATTTTACTTAAATCGATCTTTGATATTGTTGCGTTAGGCGTACCGCTATATTGGTTCTGGAACTGACTTATCGCCGCATCGCAAAATTTGGACGCTGAAAGATCGGTGGCTAAAAATGTGTCAAACAAAGATGTATAATCCCAGCCGTATGACGGAATTACTCCTTCAGAAGCGACAAGATACTCCGCATCCCCTTTTATCTGATAGGCAACTTCCAGCAGCGCACCAAAACAGGTGTCAAAACCGATTACTTTCAAACCTTTGCCATGAATAGCCGTTCCGAATTCCTGGAGATTCATATTCGCGTTGGGTCCGAATGAATCATCAACCGCAACCGCTTTCATGGGTTCAGGCATATGCCCCCCGACATCGCCGCTCCCTTTCCAGCCGGTTCCGTGCCCCCATACAATCAGGCCGTAATTCTCCGCCTGATAGTCGCGCTGTGCATATTCCAGTAACCATTTCAACGTATTTGGGTCTGCCATATTAAGTTCTTCCGTATTTGATGTTCCGGTGGCAGTCAGCCCCATGTCACTCCAGGCAAGGCGTCTTGAAACAATGGTTCCATTAATACCATTTGGATCTTTTGTTATTTCATAGAGCCTGGTGTCTGTCCAGTCTCCGTTTGAATTGTCATAAAAGGGAGATCTGTCTAAAAGTACCAATATGGAAACCGGCTGTCCTGCAAGCCTAATCCCTTCAAGTTCGTTAAAATCGGCAATGGCCGATGGTTCAAGGTCATTGTCTGCCGCCATATACACAACAAAGGTCCATTTTCTTCTAATGAACACCGGCGGTGAAACAGATTTATTGCTGTTCATCACAATATCAACGGTCTCCGGTTTACTGGAATAGCCCATGCTCCATGATGAAAACATATACTCAGGATCGGGTACTGCGGTGACCCTAACTATTTCATTGTCGTTATATTCTGCCTTATTGGGCGCCAGCGTAATACTTCCATTGGGAACCGATGACGGCACGGTCAACGTGTATTTGGTAGGGGTTACAATAATGCTGAACCGTGGATTTACCTGATAATCCCGGTCAAAGGTAATATATATCGTGTCCCCGGCGGATTCAATGTCACCTTCCCACCCGTCAAAGGTGTACCCGGCTTTTGCTGTTGCGGTGAGATTACATTTTTCTCCGTATAAAAAGCTTGTTTTGCCGCCTGTCGAACTGGATACGGACCCGCCTATGGGGTTCCATTCGGTTAGCAAATTGTAGGTAGGTATCTGCCTGAACTCTGGGACTATCCATCCGTCAGAAGTCATTTTTAGTATTAACGGATTTTGTGTGCTGTTGACCGTTCCGGTCCATCCAGTAAAGGTAAAACCGGGATACGCCTCCGCGCTGATTTTTACCGTTTCGTTTTCAGTATACCTGTCTTTTGCCGGATCGATTGCAGCAGCGCCGCCGCCTGTTTTATCAACCTTAAGCGTATAGGTTACCGGCGCCGGCGGGTCCGCGTCTTTATGGAATACCGGGATTATCCATTGGTTATCCGTTACCTTAAACACAAAAGGGTTCTGTGTGGAATTTATGGTGCCGATCCAGCCGGTAAACTCATAGCCCTCGGAGGCGGTTGCGGTTAGGCGGACTATATCGTTTGGCAGATAGGAGATTTTGGCGGGGGAAAGGACGGCGGTTCCGCCTGATACCGCGGCGTCGAACTTGACGGTATAGGTTTCCTGTTCACCGGTTTTTCTGAATTGTGCGATGATCCAGTGATTGGCGGTTACCGGAAATACTAACGGGTTTTCTATGGAGTCCATGGTCCCGGTCCACCCGATAAACTCATAGCCGCTATTGGGGGAGGCGGTTACTTTTATCTGATCATTAGGCCCGTAATCGGCTTGATTGGCGGGGTCTTTGCTAAATGTACCGCCGTTTGCGGCATCTATTTTAACGGTGTACCGGTCTTCCGCGGGAGGCTCCGCGTCTTTGGTAAATACCGGGATAATCCATTCATCTTTCTCAATCTGAAATACATACGGGTTTTCAGTAACCGCGAACGTACCGGACCATTTTATAAACGTATACCCTTCGGCAGGGGACGCGGTAAGTTTGATATATTCGTTGGGGAGATACGCATCTTTCTGTGGAGATATGCCTATTGTACCTCCGGTCACGGTATCGACATTAACCGTATAGGTTATGATCTCCGGCTCCAGCTCCGCATACGGTTTAACTCTATCCGGGACGTATGCCGCCTCGCAGCCGGCCAGCAAGAGGGTTATTGCCACTACCATGTACGTGAGAAACTTGTTCTGATTCATCTGATCACTCCTTATTCGTAACTGTTCGTATAATACACGCCTGAGGGGTCTTCCCATTGGCTTGTATCTTCATAAATTATTTTTGTAACACAAAAGAAATCTATCAGATACGGTTTAGCCGGGATGGTAAAACTGTAATTATCAAGCGAGATAAAGAACTTTTTTTGTTCCTGCTGTTTTATCACGCCGTCAAAGCTCATCTTTATGACGTTGGAACCGATAAACGGATTCTTTTTGGTGTCCGCGTCATAGACCATAAATGAAAGATAGATATTGGTTATAGCTTTTTCACTGGCGTTGAAAAAGTCAAATTCAATGCCGGCAAAATTAAAGTAGCCGGGTTTAGCTTCTATCAGACATACCGGCTTGCTGACGACATAGGGCGGCGGTTCATCCTGTATGAATTTGCATGATGAAACAACAAGGGAAGCTGCCAGTGACACTACTATGATACTTGTCTTAAAAGATATTTTCATCGTGCATCCTTTTGAGGTCGGCCAGAAACTTTTCCACGTATATATCGGCGAGACCGTGATCCCGTGCGGATTGTAATGTCTCCTGGGCTTCCTGATAATTTTTTTGTCTAAACTGTACTGTTGCCAGATAAAAGAACAGTTCCGTAGTCAGTTCTTCAATCGCAACGGCCCGCAGCAGATACGCCTCCGCTTCGTTAATCTGGTTTTTTACCAGCGCCGCATCGGCAAGTTCAAGCAGTTGATTGAAAGAAGGGAGGCGGATATATATAATCTGCTCTTTTTGACTGATGGTAATATCACTTTGATACGTTTCGTACCCGGCCCGCTCTCCGCGCATGGCATAGGTCCCTACCGGGACTTTTTCGATGAGAAATCTGCCGTTAATGTCGGTGGTGGAGGTATATTTTTTACCGATGGTTATTTTGTAATTCGGCACCGGGCGGTTGGAAAAATCATAAACCATGCCGTTGACGGCCAGCACCTTGTAGCCGAATTCGGTTGTCTTGCAGGAAAACAGCACAAGCGTACTTGCCACTAAAAAGAGGGCTGTTCTTTTTACCATTATCTGATTTCCTCCTGAGGTATGATTTTCCCTTCCGTTGTCCGGTAATAGGTAACGCTTTGATTGTTTTCGTCATGGATAACGCCAATCTTGGTGTAACCGGGCGCTTCGGGTTTTACCAGGATTGGCGGCGCGGATACCGGCGTTGGTTTTTTATACCCAAAGGCCAGTGGTATCGCGTCTTTATCGGTATCCGGTAACGCTGTTGGATTATCATATTCCTGTATCTTGGAAAACGAACAGGAGCTTATAAATATATTTTTCTGCCGGTCAAAGGATATATTGAGTGTTTCAATACGCGCCGTTTTACCGGCCAGCAGTAATTCCAGTTTATCCAGGGCAGTGACAAACCATGCCGCCCCGCAGGTAAAGGCAACCGAACAGGCGCGGTGTCCGGTACCGGCAGAGGGCGGGGTCTCCGAGACGATTTGGGCATGGCCGCTTGTCAGCACGGTTCGTACTGCGGCAAGCATGGACAGCCCTTCTTCCTGATCCGTAAAAGCGGTATGAACCGGTATGGCATATAAGGCGGTATTGAATGACAGTGACAGGGTATACGCCGGTTCACCGTTACGGTACTGAATATCGGAGACCGTATCTATCCGCACATAATCAAGCGGGCGCAGTGTATCAAACAGTTCTACCGTACCGGCGCCTGATATATTGACGGTAAAAGCGGGAACCGCGGTTTCGTTGTACTGCCACTGAAGAATGGCGCCGCCTGTTTTTAGTGTGGTATTGGCGATTGCCGCAAACATCGCGAAGGGGCCGGGAACTGCCTGTATGGTAATTTCCGGTACGGTACTTACGGGCAGTGGTTTTATTTCCTGCGGCTTTACCGCGCTCCGGTAGGTGTATACCGTAAACGCGCACACAGCGGCGATACACACAAAAACAGCAGCCGGCAGCACAAGGGGCGGGATTCTTTTTCTGAAAACACGGTACTGCGCGGGGGCGTGTACTAACAGGTCCGTTATAAACTCACCGGGCGCAGGGGCCGCCGCATCAGGCTGCGGGAAGGAAACCGGTTCGTTTTTGTCCTGCGCGTAGCCGATGGTTTCGGCGGGGAAACAGTACATGGGGTGTGCGGTAAAATCGGGAAGATGAACCAGCAGGGCGGTGGCGGTGTAAAACAGCGCGTGGGGATACATGATGCGGTATTCGGTAAGCGTCTCCTGTTTCATAACGGTGATCATTATCCAGCGCCGCTTCTCATCAAAGGTAATGTTTTGCGTATCAAAGACCTGGGCGGCGGAAAAGCCGGGGTGTAATTCGGGGAGTTTAGCGGCAGCAAACTGCCGGAGTTTTTCGCCGCCTAGCTGAGTGGTCAAGGGCAAAAAATAAACTTCATGATCCTTTCGGGGAAGCAGTATTCTGTTTTTCATGGTGTGCATACCCCGATAACTTCAAGCTGTTCGCCTGCTACGATACCGGAAAGCCGCAGCGCCCGGAGGATCGTTCCCTGCCGTATCTCGGCGATCTCGTAGTCTTCCAGTTCGGGCACAACCGACACCGCTTTTTTCCAGTGTTCAATGTTCCGGTTTTCCTTGATACATTCCTTTCTGAATGATGACGCGACAAAGTGAATGGCATTGGCCGCCCGGTACTCCCGGTTTGCACGATCCCATGCGGTAATGGCCGGGAACAGGGCCTGGGATAAGCCCGCGAGAAATAACGACATAACGATCATGGCCGCAAGGACCTCAGTTAACGTCATAGCGATTGCTGATTTCCTTATTGGTTTCCTGTATCTCGCGCAGTACGGACGCTTTGTATTGCGAGGCGAATTTCTGCGCGCCGATAACGCGCGGAACAAACGACACAAAAACAAGCGACAGCATGACTATGAGCGCGACCGCCCAGAGCAGCGCGGCGCCCTCGTCATTGCCATGAGTAAATATCCGCGTTTTCATTTTCGCCTCCTTCCTGTCCGTCTAAACCTTAAAACCCGCCAATCGCCGCTTTCAAAACCCTCATCGCCCGTTCCGATGTCCAGTCCTTATCCCCATTTATCCGGGCGATAATATTGCCGTCAGTGCCCAGAATATACGTTGCCGGGATGCGGGGAGCCCAAGCCTCCCGCAGTGAGTTACCCGGATTGGCCAGTACCGGAAACGTATACTTGTTTGTTGCCATGTATTCTTTTACCGTATCAATATCTTCCCCCAAAGAAACCGTAAGCACGGTAAAAGTATCACTTTCCTTCTCC
>BNVD01000075.1 GCA_025997835.1 Spirochaetia bacterium | reverse complement strand
CCTGCGCGGGATTGGTGGGCATATGGTGGGAGTTCCAGGTAAGCTGAATAGAACTTGCGGATAGCACTACCGGAGCTGAGACAGTTGGCGCTGAAAGCATGGTGTACGCGTGGGACGTGTTGCTCAATGCGCTCTTCTGGCTTTCTGTGCCATCCACAAACGCAGTTACCCAGTAATAGTATTCTGTATCTTCAGTTAAACCCGAATCTGTATATTCAGTTCCGTCAAAAGCGCTGGCTACCAGTGAGGTAAACGATGTAGAATTACTCGCATCACTGCGATATATCTTATATGAGTTTACATCGGATACATAGTCCCAACTAACCTTGATACTTGTTGTTGATCGCGGAATGGCCTTCACGTTTTGCGGTATAGCCACGGTTTTGGCGTATTGTTCACCGCCTGCCATTCCTTCAAGCCCATTAGCAAACGCCCGTATAAAAAAGTAATACCCTGTATTCGAGGCCAAACCGTTCACCGTTGTCTCGGTATCAGTACTGTTAGCTCCGTGAGAAAGTCTTGGCTGTCCACTCGCCGTTCTATAATAGATTCTGTAGGACGAAATATCGGGATGAAAATCATCCTGATCATCACCCCATCTAAGTTTAACCGAGTTTTCGGTTGCATCTCCCGCGAAAGTGAGATTTATAGCCTTATACTTGGTATATCCGTCTGCATGAGCCGGTTCACTATAGGACGAAGTACCTTTGTACGCTTTTACCCAGAAATAATACTGGGTATTATGAGTACCGCCAGAAAGAATATAAGAACACGCCGAAATGTTGCTTGGCTGTGAATCAAGCGTACTCTCATCATCAAGAACACCGGTCGTGTTGTAATATACTTTATAGAAGTCCGCACCGGTCACCGAATGCCACGTAAGATTAATTTGTCTGTCCGAAACAGGATTAGTCACCAGCCCGGCCGGTTTATCCAACAAGGTCCAGATGATCGCCGTGGCCGGCATTCCTTCATACGCCTGAGTCGGCCGCGGTGTTTGGACGCCATTTACGACCGTATTTACATCATTATGCTCCACGACCGGCGTTAGGGTAAACTCATACTCTGAGGCAGAGGCCAGACCAGTCACCTGAATTTCGCTGCTCGTTCCCGCAATGGTACCGGGAAATTGGGTAACTGTCGAATTGCCACCCCTTTTCCAACGCAGTACATAGTGGTGCACAGTAGAAACGGAGGTCCATTTCAGCGTAATGGAATTGGTGGTTCTGTTTTCGCCTCTAAGACCAAAGCTATCGGGCATCGCGTGTTTGGTATAGCCTGTCGCAGACTTGCTCGGACCGCTGCTGAGCCCGCCATCGGTATGTGCTCTTACCCAGAAATAATACTTAGTATCAGACGTTGCGCCCGGTATCGTTACCGTTTTATAAGTTTGTTTTTGCTGGGGATCCTGGTTCTCGGAAATAAGCGTCTTGGTCCCACTGTCATTAAAATTATCTTCGGTGTTACAATAAACGCTGTACCATGCATTGGCTATCCCGCTCCAGGTAAGCGTAACGCTGGTATCTGTTGCCGGGATGACCGACAGAGCACTTGGCGCGGCCATCAGCGTTTTCGTTTCTTCCGATTCAAGGGGGTCGCTTTCAACCCCCGATTGAACACTAACCGCTCGTATAACAACCTTATAATGGGTATTCGGCGACAAGTCTCCTATGGTATCGTCAAAAGCATTGTTGAGATCTCCCTGCTTCACAGACTCCCAAACAGAATTTGACTTGGACAAGATCTCATAAATATACTTACTAACTTTGGCGTGATCGGGATAGGTCCAGGTAAGGTGAAGGCTATGAGCATCTATAGGGTTAACCGTGATGGAAGTCGGCGCCGAAAACCGGGTATAGCAGTGCGTCTTCTTGGTAGTCGTTGAAGAACCATCCTCCTGGATGTTATCCGTTCGAGATTTGTTACTAGATATATCGGTGGTTTTATCATGGGCGGTTACCCAGAAATAATATTCCGTGTCTTCTAGCAGGCCCGTTACCGTGGCCGTGGTCCCTGTAATGCCTACAGTAGGATCAAACTGTTCAGCCTCGTTGGGTGTGTTGGACCTACAGAAATACACCCTGTACGTTGCGTTATTTACGGCATCCCATGTTACCGTAACACTGTTCTTTGATTCCGGCTTGGCTTCAACGTTGTTCGGCGCTCCTATTGGGGTTGCGGCTTCCACAATATTGCTTGGAAGCCCTTCATTCTTTGTTGTGCTTGTAGTGGGCAGCTTACTAAGCGCTTTTATCACAAAGTAATACTTGGTATTCTTCCCCAAACTCCCCATAGTATCGGTAGACGTACTACCATTACCGGGTACCTGCCGGGAAAAACTTTGCCCCGTTAAACTTTCATTTCTATAGGCATATATTTTATACCCTGACACGCGGTCGGCAGCATTGTCCTGCACCGTCCATGTAAAGTCGATTTTGCCGTCATGAAGCCCGTTCGGCGCCACGCTAAAGTTCGTCGGCGGTCTGAGCAGGGTATACCCCTTTGCCGGATCGCTCTGGGGGCTATTGTCCGCACCGGCATGTGCGATTAGCCAGAAATAATATTCCGTGTCTTCGGCCAGACCCTCTACCGTGGCTGTGGTCCCCGTAATGTTTGTCTCATGTGTATCCGTATCAGTGTACAGAGTAGCCTGGCTAAAATCATTTGCCGTGTGGGAATACACCTGGAATGTGGCGCCACTTATCGAATCCCAGGTAAGCACAACACTATTTTCTGTTGACGTACCAATCCTCAGCCCGGTCGGTTTCCCCAGCCTGGTTTTGGTCAGTATTGGATCGCTTGGTTCACCGGTCCACGGTTCCCGATTGGCTGCTATCACCGCCGGGGAGCCATTAAAGGCCCGTACCACAAAGTAATAGTCGGTATAGGCGCTGAGTCCTCTCACCGTATAGGTCTGGGTCGCGCCGCCGTTTATCTCCACGCTGCTCCCCACCTGGTTGAGTAACGTGGCGTCCCTGTAGATTTCTATTTTATATCCTGTTGCGCCGGTTTTGATTTGCCATGAAACCGCAATCTCTGTATCGGTGTTTGCTGTCGCGCTAACCCCTAACGGCGCCCCAAGACAGGTAAACCGGGTCAGTTCTGCCGGCTCACTTTCGATACCGGATGAATCAATAGCTTTAAGCCAGAAATAATACTGGGTGTTTTCCTTAAGGCCGGACACCTCAACGGTGCTCACCGTTATGCCTCTTATGGGAGTCTTCCTGCCGGTCAAACCTTCCGAATACTCCAGATTATACGAGGCAGCCACCTTCTTCCATTGCACTCTTATCGAATGGGCAGTAATTTCAATGGGTTGAAAATTTGTGGGCGCTGAAATATGGGTGTTACCGGTTACGTCCTCACTGAAAAGGCTTACGTTACTGCTGTTTTTTGCCCGAATCTTGAGCACATACCAGACATTGGCTTCCAGCCCGGCGGTAATTACCGTATCGGCGGTGACCGTATTGGTTGTTGGTACATCCTTGGTCATCCATTGGCTGTCCGGGTCACTGGCGTGGTCCATGGCGATATAGTAGACATCATAGGCGTCGGCGCCGGGGACTTCGTCCCAGCTCAAACTGATGCTGGTTTCGGTGCTGCTGTCGAGGTTTAGTACCGGCGGGCGGAGCTTGGTAACAACCACAGTCCCCTTGTCGCTGAATTCGCTGTAATTTCCCGTAGTTGTATTGAGGGCTTTTATCCAAAAGTAATAGGCATGATCATCATCCGGCACGGATACTATCCGGCTGGTTTCGGTTATATCCCAGACATACCGGGTATCCGGAGTTGACGCAGATGTTCCGATCCACACTTCATAGGTAAGTGCGCCGGGTATTGCGTCCCACCCAAGCTGTACCGTATAGTGGTTTACGCTTTCTTTGCTTTTTATAACCGGGGTTTTCAGTTTGGTGAGTACTTCAACACTATTACTGTACTCACTTTCCCTGCCCGATGAATTGACGGCGGTAATCAAAAAAACATATTCCGTGTTCGGCTTTAATTTTGATACGGACGCTTCGTTCAGCCGGGCATCCGTTTTATTCTGCACATAACTCCAGGATGACGCGGGGGCAAAACTCCGGGAGGTACTATTTTTTTCGTTGACGTAAATCCTGTATAAAGAAACCTCATCGTCCTTGAGCCACCGCAGAACCGCCGAGTCCGATTCGGATTGAATGATATTATACAGCACCGGCGCCTCGGGCCGCGGGGATATGTGTTCACCAAGGGGAGACTTGCAGCCGGCAACGGACAATATTAACGACACGGCCAGAACGGATAAAATACACTGGTTTATTGTTTTCATTTTATTTTCATCCCAAGCGTTATTCCATAGCTGATCGCAAACCAGCCGTCAGGGTTACCGGAAAATACATTAAAGAACCCGGCCTCAAGACCGGCTACAAATTTTTTATAGTTAAATTCGATTCCCGTTTCCACCAGGGGAACCGCTTCTTTATTCACATACGCCAAATCAATCGTTACCCAGGGAGTAAACGCCATGTTACCCCCCGCCGGTATGGGCGCCGCGACACCCACCCCCGCGGCAAGCCGGTCATTGGTCACCACCGCGTTTAATATAAATATCCCCAATTTCGGCGGCGTAAAATGCAGCCCCACTCCCATGCTGGTACCATCATAATACCGTTCTGTTCTTGCAAACAACGCACCAATGGCATCCGAATACACCTGCTCAGGATCATGCCGGTACTTTAGATTGAACCCCCCAAGGATGGTATGTACCCGCAACCCGTTTAATTTCTGTTCCTTTACCCAGACCGTGTCTTGAGGGCCGGTATTGGCGCGTCTCACACCAGTGCCAACGCGGGCGCCGGTTCCCGGACTCCTTTTGGTACTGCTCTGGGCAAACAGCGATACCGGACAGAGAACAAAAAAAAGGAGTGTCACTATCAGCATGATTTTCGATGAGTTAACCATGTTCAGATGATCTCCTTTTTAACCGTACGGTTTACATTGGTTCGAGGAACACACCCCCGCAAAAGAGCGGGAGCTCTTTTGCGGGGGTGAGAGGATAACAGTTACTCGGTTGGGAAATCCTCCAAACTCACACTCCCTTCCAGAACCGGCGGATAAACCACCAAGTTGGTTATATTAGAGCCCCTTACGACTACCCGATATACCTTATCAACCTGAAGGTTCGAACCGACTATCTCTGGCAAAGGCTGGTTGTTCACGTCTACAACTTCCGGGCTCATAGCCCCAGTCCCTGCCGGAATTGGATAAGAATATCCCGTTTGTCCAATGGTATATCCAGTGATTGATTCACTGCTCGCATAGTTAACACCGACCTTTGTCATGAAAAGAGGGATTATATGAGTCTGTGTACCATTAATTGTCGAAACACCCTCTGCGGAGTATTGTATGTCCGGTCCTTTTTTTACCTGGACACCAACACCAGTACCATCGGTGCGATTATCAATGATAAGATATGCGGTTCCTGTCGAAAAGGTATAATCGCTAGTCAATAAAGACTCCAAGTCAAATATCGGATGTTGACTGGTATAACTTACACCTATCAAATTGGTAACCGCATCCCCATTGGCAAATTTTGGATACACGGTAACTAACTCCCCCCGCGTGGTATTGTATTTAATAAATACCGGGTACAATTGGTAATCACCTGTATCGACATAAAATTCAGTTTCCGCCACCCCGTCCGGCGCAAAACCAATAGGCGTACCGTTTATGCCATTCCGCCTCAACTCAACATTCATGCTCCTTCTATTTTGCAATTTGATCGAATAACCAGTGTTTCCGTGTGCATTTATTTCGTACACCTTCTCATTGGTTCCGGTATGGTTATAGAACACATATATTTTTGCATACGCCGTTGCAGTACCCAACAGGGTTTTTTTCGCGTTGTATTCAGCTTCGGTAAGCAGTGTTAAGGCGAAACCAGTTGTACTGGTAAATTTCGCCGGGTCCCTATTTATCCCATGAGTGTATGCACCCGCAGGAACACGGCCAATAATAGTATCAGGTGCAGGAGTCCCTTTAAAAGCTACCAACTCTGTATTTCCAACCCCCACATTCTTTACCAAAAACGCATAATTACCGGTAGAGTAATCGGTAATATCTATTGAGTTATAATTGGGTGCTACCGATCCCGCAGAGCTCGTAGTCCCCTTAGCGAATCCCGACCTATCGCTCTCTACACCGCCAATAACCGAAACAACCTTATAGAAGTACTCCGTACTTGCGGACAAACCACTATTATCAAGATATGTTTTTTCGTTTAGCAAGGTCCCATTGCCCGCCACAACGGTATAAATTCCATTTTCCGTTGTGGACCTATACACCTTATACCCCGGCGCATTGGCCGCATCGACCCATGTAATCAATATGGCGTCCGGTCCTTGTACCACCGCCTCTATACCGGTCGGCGTTAGCGGCCTTTCCCCGGTTTTAAGCGGGAATGGCACCGCAATTGTCTTGCTGGATTTTTCACTGGTGCCCTGGCTGTTCCGCGCAGCGACCGCATAGGAATAGTTTGTCCCAACCAGGCCGGATCCGTCTATATAGCTGGAGGCGGAACCTGAAACATTTGCACCAAGCTCCAGAGGACTGTTGCTAGCCCCGGTAAACCGATATATAATGTACTTGTCAACTCCGGTTGCCCAATCCCATGTAATCTGAATGCCCTCGCCGGGTGCTTCCCCCGCCCTAACACCGGTTGGGGTCGCCGGTATCGTCGCTTTTTCATCTTCTTTCCCGTTTAAAAGGTCACACGTGCTGAACAAAACCAGCATGAGTGCCGCCGCCAATACCGTTAACCCGGTAAGCCAATTCTTCTTCATAACAAACTCCTTACTATCACGGCCATTCGCAATGTGCGGAACCACCGGTTCCTTTTTGGCGCTAGCCTCAACGAGGCATCCTGCCGGTCTTGCGTGCATGGCCCGGTTAAACATGGTCTAATCAGGATATATAGCGCCCTAAAGACACATATCCAGACTACTTCAAATATATTGCAAACGGTCAAAAAGATCAATGTTTTCTTGGAAAAAACGTAAAAAAGACCGTTGTTTTTTTCGGGGCGGGGGCGCGCGCAGGGCGGAGCGGGCGCGTTGGGAAGGGGTTTTCATGGGGAGGCTCCTTGTAGTCCTACTATATTAGTATTATATAGAACAATCTCGCTTGATTATCGGCAGTTTTGGGCGGGGAGATTAGAGGCGCCCAGTACTGGCACGCGAAAGCGTGTCTGCGCCTAAAGACGACCGGGCGTGGACCCCAGGAGTTTGTTGCACTTGTGGTTTTTTTGCGCTTGAGGCCGCAAAAAAACCACGATTAACGGGCTGCGGCGAACCTTCGGTTCGACGCAGTTTGCAAGGTAAAAATCGGCTTTCAAGCCGATTTTGGAGGGTTAAAATGCGCAAAGCGCAACAAACTGCCAGGATTACAGGCGCCCTACTTCTTCGAGTGAAAGGCCGGTGTCTTCGGCGATCTGGACAAGAGATACGCCCCGTGCTTTAAGCCTCCGGGCTACGGTTTGTATGGCTTCATCACGGACAAAGTCCTCGCGGGCCACTCTGTCCCGCCGTCTTTTTTCTTTTTCGTCCCGAATGGCCCGCCAGCGTTGGCCAAGGGTCATCTTTTTATATTTCACCACCATGGGGCCGATTTCCGGGTGTTTCGTCGCCAACATTCTTAGAGCCGCCCTACTTCTTCGAGGGAAAGGCCGGTAGCCTCGGCGATCTGGTCAATAGATACGCCTTGAGCTTTAAGCCTCCGGGCTACGGTTTGTATGGCTTCTTGTTTACCGAGTTCTAAGCCCTCATCCCGGACAAAGTCCTCGCGGGCCACTCTGTCCCGCCGTCTTTTTTCTTTTTCGTCCCGAATGGCTCGCCAGCGTTGGCCAAGGGTCATCTTTTTATATTTCACCACCATGGGGCCGATTTCAGGGTGTGACAGCACTAACATATTGATCTCCTCCCTGGATTTGCATTTCAGGAATTTCAGCACCGGCCATACGGCCGTACCGTCATCGGCTTCGGGAACCGCAGACAAATCAAGTATAATCAGCTTCTGCAAATCTGTAAATGGTTTGCCCGTCTTTAGGTTGCACATCCCATAATGGTTTATATAGCCCGGCTCATCCACTTTTATGGGATGGCAGGTGATGAGTACGTTGATGGTCTGGTGGAGGCGGTCATAGTTGTTGCCGCTGTCCAACTGGTCCACAATCAACTTGGCCAGGTAATAGGTGATACGCTGGATGATGTCCTTCTGCCCTTCAACCTGGAATTCCACATCGACCAGTATGCCGGATTTAGTCTCAACCAGGACATCAAAAATACAAATTTTGTCCTTTTTCCACCGGCGGTGAAGGGCCGGGTTTATGAGGGCCATCCCCTTGAATTCATCTTCCTGAAACCCCAGGATAGGTTCGAGGAGCCTCGTGGTATGCCTCATGTCTTTCCGGTTGCCGAAGAGTCCCTTAACGACATCGTCGTCCATAGGGGGAATAAAGCTATTATTTTTATGCATGGTTTTCTCCATACCTACTTATGGCAATGTCCTGTAGTTTGCTTCAACCAGCGGGGGGAAATTGGGGGAAATTTCACGGTTTTTAGGGTTATGGACAGGGAGCGGTGAACCGTTGGGATGGGTGGCTATAGCGCGGGGGATTAGGGGCGGTCCACTTCTTCGAGGGACGCCCAGTACTGGCACGCGAAAGCGTGTCTGCGCCTAAAGACGACCGGGCGTGGACCCCAGGCAACGGCCACCACACCCAGAAAAGGGCGGACAATCTTTTGATTGGCCGAGGGTCCCCTGAGATTACAGCCGCCCTACTTCTTCGAGTGAAAGGCCGGTAACCTCGGCGATCTGGTCAAGAGATACGCCTTGAGCTTTAAATTTTCGGGCTATGGTTTGCGTGGCTTCTTGTTTACCGAGTTCCAAGCCCTCATCACGAACAAAGTCCTCGCGGGCCTGTTTATCCATGCGTAACAGTTGTTTTTCCCAGGCGATGTCGCGCATGCGCTGGGTTAGGGTCAGTTTCTTGTATTTTGCTACCGGGGAGCGGACTTCGGGGTGGGACTTTGCCAACATGCTTAGAGCCGCCCCACTTCTTCGAGGGAAAGGCCGGTAGCCTCGGCGATCTGGTCAATAGATACGCCCCGTGCTTTAAGCCTCCGGGCTACGGTTTGTATGGCTTTTGCAGCACCCTCATCCCGGACAAAGTCCTCGCGGGCCACTCTGTCCCGCCGTCTTTTTTCTTTTTCGTCCCGGATGGCTCGCCAGCGTTGGCCAAGGGTCATCTTTTCGTATTCCACCATCATGGGGCCGATTTCCG
>BNVD01000074.1 GCA_025997835.1 Spirochaetia bacterium | reverse complement strand
GTCAAACTGGATAAAACGGTGGTATGCTTGTTCATAGCTTGTATTTCCTTATGGCATAATGATTTGTGGTGAATCCTTTATACCATTTTAAGGGTCAAAATACAAGCTATTTTATTGTTTTCTCATTAAAACCGGACAGCAGTGATTTTCGTCAATAATTCTCTTTAAAATCAGGCATTTTTTTAACAAATTGCCATTTTGAGTGAATTTTTCATCTTGTTTTTGAACAATTTTGATTAAAAGTGCAATCTCGTTAGGCGCAGTTGAGTTTATCCAATTATATTTTTATCGTTGCCACTCAATGTTTTCTTTTATTATTTTTGCAGGATTTCCTGCTACAATAATATTTTCATTACAAAACTTTTTTGTCACTAAACTATACGCACCAATTATAGAATTATCTTTTATCTCTACACCTTTAAGAATCATTGCATTCATACCAATCCAGACATGATTACCAATTATTATATCTTTATTTTGATTAATTTTTTCTTTAGTATTTTTATCAAAAATAAGATGTGCATCCGATGTTAAAACATTAATATTATATGACAACATACAGTCATTGCCGATGAATATATTGCCAGTTTCTTTGTGTGTGTGGGGGGGGGGGGGGCAATATGCATTGTAGCAGAATTACATGTAAAATTTGATCCGATATTCACCTCGCAAGGAAGATCTGAACCACGATCACGTATGTTTAATATAGTCAAAATACCAATATTCGAGTTTTTCTTTATTATTACAGACAAGTTATTATTACTACTTATTGAAAAATTTGAAAAAATAAACGGCTCATGTATCTCTGTATAATTATTAATACCAGTAAAATTAACATTAAATCCATTGATTTTATACCATTTATAGGTATAATCCTTTTTAATACCATTAATATCGACAAGAATTATTTTATTATTCATTTTTTTATGCTTAATTATCTTATACAATTTTTTTATTATAATTTTCTTTTGTTTTAACCATTTCAATAAAAACATAAAATTGCTCTCCTTTATGATAATATTATAATGTTTTTTATTTTGGGGAATATATATTTTTTTCAAGACCAATTTCGCATAACGCCATTTAAATGATACGCTTTCACCATAAGCAAAAATTAACCGTTCACAGTATTATGTTATTTAGTGTCGTTCCAATATCATATACGTTATATAAGCCATCGCACTATTTGATGATTTTTTTCCTTATTCCATTAATATACACCAATAAATTCATCAGCCATTTTTCACTGCCATAATATTCATGAGAAACACCAGGCGTTTTAATATATTTTTCAAATCTTTCCTCGGTAAATCCCAATTTTTTCATCACAAATTCTTTATCCTGTTTCTCCTGCGCCGGATCCGCGTAAGGACTTGAATTAAAATGCTTCAGGGCTTCTTCCCTTGCCATTTGTCCGGCAATAATCAAAGTCGAAAGATGCAGACGGCGTTTATCAACATTAAATTTATGCGGTAAAATATATCCTTGATAAAACCGGGTAAAAACAGATTCATAATGTTTGTAAGGATAAGGTTTATAATCAACCTCTTTTTGTAGAATTTTAAGCGCCGCTGCTTTGTTATATACAAAATAATCCAGAAAAGATATCCATTTATGATTAATTATATATCTATTCCATAGAAAATCCCAAGTTGAAAATAATGGATGGGTTTCTATTTTTACCTTTCCAAATTTTTTGTGAATTGACAAGATATTCTTTTTATCATATTTATAATGATTCCAATTATACGGCATCCGCATTCCTTCCGTTGCAGAATTCGTACCCGACAGCATATATTTTAAATTATATTTTTTTGACTGATTGTAATTTAAAGCAGCCATTGCATTATCCATCAATAACTCAATATCAATCACATTTGCAGCAAAAAAAGAAAGCTGCATGTCACGGTTTTCTTCCCAATCAATAACATGGGTATATAAATCGACACCAAGTTTATTACACAAGTTTGAGATATTATGAGTAGCCAGCTCTGAATTCCACCCATTATCAAGATGGACTGCCAATGGACGCAAACCGTATTGTTTGGTTAAATATAGTACATACGAACTATCAACACCTCCGCTGACTCCAACAATACAGTCATAGGGTTTGTTTTGTCCGTCCTTTTTTACTTTTTTTATTAAATACTCCCGTTTCTTTTCTAATTCGCTTTCTGAATCAGAGTGGAAAAGTTCAAGTTGATTAATAAAATCGGTACAATAATTACAATACCCGTTTTCATCAAAGGTTATATCATCTGCGCTGGTATCCATAACGCAACGGGTGCATATTCTGTATTCCTTCATTTTACAGGTTCTCCTAGTTTTTCCAATAAAATATTGTACGAAGGGTAACTGATTAAAACAGCTTTATGGGGCCCCTGATATACAAACATAGAACCGGCGGCAACAGCAGAAGCGTTGTTTTGTTTTGCCAGAACAAAGTCTTCAATGTCTTTTGCGCCGCATGAAGCAATTACCGGTACACTTGCATATTTTGTTATCATGTTAATTAGTTTTACATCATATCCACACATACAACCATCATGATCAATATTGGACAATAATATCTCGCCGGCTCCAAGCTCAATTACTTTTTTAATATGTTCGGCTAAATTATTTTTTGTTTTTTGCGTTCCAGCCTTACTATATATCATATAATCATTAAAAAGCGTTTTTTTTACATCAATGGATACTACTATACTTTGGCTTCCATATTCTTTCGCTGCTATTCCTATAAGTTCAGGCTGTACTATTGCCGACGTATTTAATACAATCTTTTCATATCCCAAAGAAAAAATAGTGCGAATATCGTCAATGGTATTCAATCCTCCGCCATATCCCATTGGCATAAATGCTTCACCGGCAATATCTTTAAGAAGTTCAAAATTTGGTTTTTTATTTTCCAGTGTCGCGGTAATATCCAATATAACAAGCTCATCACATTCTTTATCATTGAATAGTTTAATCGTATTTATCGGGTCGCCGACATACTTATGGTTTTGAAATTTAACGCCTTTATAAAAACCGTTATTTTTTAGGAGTAATGTTGGTATTACCCTGGTGGTCAGCTTCATTGTTGTCATATAAACAACTCAGATAAGAGGGATTTACCATATTTATGGCTCTTTTCAGGATGAAATTGAAAACCAATAACATTGTCCCGCTTTATTGCCGAAGCAAAATCATATCCATAATTCGTGGTCCCTATAATATAGTCATTCTTGTCATTTGTATAATGATAAGAATGAACAAAATAGTACCGGGGATTTTGTTTATTGATTTGCTTGCCCCACTCTATTTTGGACTCATTAAAAGCTGCATTGTTCCAACACATATGAGGAATTTTTAATGCGGATACGGCGGCCTCAAAATGAAACCGCTTAAAGTATCCTGGTATAATGCCCAATCCGGTTAAGTTACCTTCTTCACTGCCGTCACACAATAGCTGCATTCCAAGACAAATTCCCAATACATTCGATTTATTATCATTTTTCGATTGATTTTCTTTTAACCAGTCAAACCACCCCGATTCTTTCAGCTTGTTTATACCATTGTCATAAGCGCCGACACCGGGTAGAATGATCCAGTCATATTTAATACTATCTATTGGGTTTCGCAATAAATCAGATTCTATTCCTATTTGATATATCATATTTTTTATTGAGGCAACATTGCCCATATCGACAGATATTATTCCAACTTTCACCATAATTTCCTATTCAGGGATTGCCGCACTAATAGAAGTTACTGGAACCAAACCATGTAATATTTTTTTCTAATTTTTCTACCGGCTCAAATTCATGACGATCTGAAGTTACTAATGAACCATTTTTTGGCTGTTCAGCCTGTCGGCCTCTCCTGCCAGGCTAAAAGGCGGTGGAAGGGAGGGGATTACAAAACTAAACCGGGTAATACCCCTTCGGTGTTAGCAATATGGAGGTCGCCAAGCTGAATAATGTCCATCCCGATGAGAATGTCGATAGGTACGGGTATTTCACAAACAAAGACCCGTATGTCAGGAATAAACAAGCCATTGGGCAGTTTTAGAGAGATTACAACTATATCAACAGTCTGTTTACTGTTAATACCAAAAACCGTCTCTGATTCTATTGGGATAAGGTTCAACTTGGTCATAAGCCTGTGGGTGATAACGGTTTGATTAGCCCCTGTATCCCAAATCGCATATACGTTGGTTCCTGCATCAGGAATGGAGGAAGAAACGGGAAAAACTTCAATCTCGGTATTGATATCCGGGGCACGGCCCGGATATTCCTTTTCAAAGGCGCTATACATGGCTTTATCGGCTAACCAGAAAAGTGGGTATGCGTATTATTTCGGCTTGGGGGCTTACCGGTACACTCTTTACGCAGAAGGAACCGAGAGGGCGGGTTTTTACCGTTTCCCGGATTGCCGTGCCTACATCGTCATAGGCCCCTATGACTTGATTCTGGGCAATAACTACTTCTTTACCCAAATAGTTTTTACGGAGGCTATCCTTATTCTCGTCATAAAACTTGTTTTCCTGTTCAAACATGGTATAACTCCTTACCATTAAGTATAGGTTCCCCTGTATACCCTGTCAAGCAGGTGCGTGCCCCCTTTTATAGTTCCCTTTTCACCATAATCTCCTATGTTGAAATACCACCCAATAACATTGCTATTTCCTCTTTTATTATTAATTCATCCCTACAAATACTTGCTATATGCTCGCTTGCTTTTTTTGAAAGTTGTAGAAATAATTCTTCGTCAAAATATAATTTTTTAATCGCCTCCACTATCTCTAGTGGTGAATTTGTTAGAAATCCACAATCATTATTTACAAATTCAGGAATGGCTGTATTATTAGATGTTATTGGAACCAAACCACTTGACATTGCCTCACACATAGAAACCCCCTGGGCATCCTGCCTAGTGGGACATAAAAATATCCCATAATTGGAATGTATGTTTGGTATTTCATTATTTGGAATAAATTTTTCTATTAACTCTACATTTTTGAACATCATTATTGGTTTAGTTAGGGAATCAAACATTTTTCCCTTTCCACAAATACTAATGAATAATTCATCAAAAAAATGTTCTTTGGATAAAAGTTTTATTGCATTAATTGCAATATCGTTTGCGTATTTCTTGGAATCAAATGAACGTATCAGCAAAATTCGCAGTCTTTTTTCGGGAGTTTTAGGGTTATATTTGAATAAATTTATATCAATTGGATTATGTATTATTTTATAATTTTTTATCGTTGAAAGACTATCCTTTTCCGTAATCGATTTCATCCACTCTGAAACAAATATGAATATAATTGACTTACCTGTATTTGACAATTTTATTAGTTTTCTTATCCTATAAAGCTGCCGTACATTTGCAATAATATATTTCAATAAGCCGAAAATATCCTTTATTGAAAAATTGAATAAACGTCTATACCATCCCAATGCTTCCGCTCCATGAACCCAAATAAAAGTTGGTATAGGACTCTTTTTAGAAAATTCATTTACCATCCAACCAGGATAAAAATGAATACCTAAAACATCGGGCTTTTCATAATTTATTTTATCAATTAGCTTTTTTTTGTCACCGGTGTATTCGACTTTTATTCCCTGATAAGAAAAAGTATGTTCATGCATACCGACACCCACAACTTTAATGTCAAAATTTTCACCATACTTCAATAACCGAGTATGAACAAATACATCTCCATATAAATTATTCTCATTGGGATAATTTTCATCAATAATATATAACCGCAACTTTTTATTCATTTGTTTTTCCTTTCATAATATTTATTATTTGTTGACAAGCAGTACCATCGCCGTATGGATTGTTGATGGCAGACATTGATTCATAAAGCTTTTCATTATTAAGCAATTCCAAAGTCTTTGATATAATTTTATCTTTATCCGTTCCCACCAGTATTACCGTCCCTGCTTTTACCGCCTCCGGACGTTCAGTCGTTTCCCGCATGACAAGCACTGGTTTTCCAAGGCTTGGAGCTTCCTCCTGGACGCCACCACTATCAGTAATAATCAATTTCGATTTATTCATCAACCATACAAAAGACGGATAATCTAACGGATCGATCAATTGAATATTATCAATACCACCTAAAATATCTAAAACGGGTTTCCTGACATTCGGATTAAAATGTACAGGATAAATTATTTGAATTTTAGCATCATTTTCTGCAATTGTCCTTAATGCCTGGCATATATTAACAAACCCATCGCCAAAATTTTCTCGCCTATGTCCTGTAACCAATATAATATCTTTGCCAGGATCGCAAACGCTTTCTATATTATCAAAAATTATAGTATCGTTTTCTTTGTTCAGTTTATCAACACTATAAAGAAGTGCGTCTATGACAGTATTTCCAGTAACAAAAATAGTATCGGACTGTATATTTTCTTTAATAAGATTTTCTTTTGCTGCATTTGTTGGAGAAAAATGCAAATCCGCTAATCTTCCAGTCAATTGCCTATTCATTTCCTCAGGATAAGGAGCAAATTTATTGTTGGTTCTTAGACCAGCCTCTACATGACATATTTTACATCCAGCATAAAATGAAGCTAGAGCCGCACAAGTTGAAGTTGTGGTATCTCCATGTACAAAGACAAAATCAGGATGATAGTCTATTAAAATTGGTTTTAATTTTGAAATGATTTCGCTTGTCAAAGAAAACAAATCTTGATTTGGTCGCATTAAGTCAAGATCATAATCCGGTCTAATATCAAAGAAATCCAGAACCTGATCTAGCATCTGCCTATGTTGAGCTGTTACACATACTTTTGTTGTAAAACAGGTTTCCTGTTTAAACAATTTTACAAGAAGGGCCATCTTTATAGCTTCTGGCCTTGTACCAAATATTAATAATATTCTTTTTTTCATAAATTCCCTGAAATTATGATTTGCCTTGTAAACCTATATAATATTTCTTTACAAAAACACCATTTATTAAAATAATCAAGCCCATTATTATTACTTCAAAATATTTTTGTGCGTTGAATTCAACCATAAGCACCAGAACAACTAATGCGCTGACATTAATAAAATATTTATCCAATTTGAATTTATACCAGAGCCTTCTGGAAAAAATTGTCCTTGCCCAGAAGAAAACCAGATATGCCGCTCCGGTAGAAAGCGCAGCGCCCCTTGCGCCATAGGAAGGGATTAGCAAAAAGTTGCCAATCACGCTGCAAGTTACACAAATTATGGAAACATATAGATTAAACTGAGTCTTTCCGGAGAAAGCAATACCAAGGGTCGTTGTCTCCGATATGGTATACATAACCGGTATAAGCAACAGATAAATAAATATTATTGCCGTATTCCTATAGGCAGGTCCCAAAAATAATAATACAATATCTCGCAGTACAACTATTCCTGCAAATGTAATGGCCATAATTGCCAATACCAATATACGAACAAAATCGAATTTTACTACATTTTCTTTGTCTTCATACCATTTATAGGCAACCGGAACCCAAGTCGTTGTAAAAATAGTCTGTAAAACTGTTAATAATGCTACGATTTTAAATGCGGCGGCATACAACCCAAGCTGTTCATAACTACCCCATTGTTTTAATCCTATTTTATCAACCGAGTCAAGGACCCATGACAATGCGGTTGCAGGGACCAATGGAGCTCCAAACTGAAACAACTTCTTTAATAGCGTTTTATCAAAATATTTTTTATTCAAAGACCATGCGTCTTTTGTAAACATGAAGGCAATAAAAGTATTTACCAAGGTTGAAATTATTGTTGCTAATATAATGGATCTAAAACTGCGCTCGAAAAAGTAAAGTAATATCAAAAGGCTTATAAAGTTAATTATTTGAGTTGATATGCTTAATAGGGAATAAAGTTTACCCCTTAAATTCATTCTAATAATAAGAAATGCGAATCTATTTACAAGTAATGCCGGCAGAAACAAACAAAGCAAAAACATCAACAACGGTTCATTTTGCTCAAATAGCCAGAATGACAGGTGTTTTTCAAAGATTATAATTCCAATAATAAACAGGCAACAAAGAATGAGTGGAAATAATATTGAATTATATAAAAGATTCTTCTTGTCATATTCTTTTGTGTTAAAATATCTTACAAATGCCTGATCTAAACCCAAAAATGCAATCAATGAAAAAAATGTTTGTACCAGTGTAAAAAGCGCCGATTTTCCAAATTCAACCGGAGAAACCATCCTGGTAACAATGGGTACTGTAACCATACTTATTAAAACGCCGATTAAAGGACCTCCGGCAAAATCGCGCAATTGTTTTAATAAACCTATTTTTTTTTTTGACTCCTCTGCTTTCAAAGTTTGAATACCCTAATTAAGATACCAGCTCAATTTTCTGCCCATCCGCGCTTACTTTCCCCCACACTCGTACCGGATTCCCATACGCCAGTGCATAATCCGGCACATCGTGGGTTACCACGCTCCCCGCCCCTACCATCGCATAATCGCCAATGGTAACACCGCACACAATAGTGGCGTTTGCGCCAATGGAAGCGCCTTTTTTTACTATCGTTTTTTTATACTCATGCTTACGCTCAACAAAAGCCCGCGGGTTTATTACATTGGTAAATACACAGGAAGGGCCGCAAAATACATCGTCTTCTATAATGACATCATCGTAAACCGATACATTGTTTTGTATCTTTACCCCATTGCCGATAACGGCGCGGGAACCTACGTTCACATTCTGTCCCAAAGAACAATTTTTCCCGATTTTTGCGCCGCCCATGATATGGGAAAAATGCCAGATTTTTGTCCCTTCGCCGATTTCAGCGCCCTCATCGACATAACTGGATTCGTGGACAAAGTAGTTTTTGGTATTCATTTTTTTTACCATAATCTCTCGATATATTGAAAAATCCAATTGAAATACCTTGACATACTCGATATATCGAGTATGATCAGCCTATATAGAAGAAAACCTCACTATGAATGACACCCTTTACATAAACCGTGATGATTTTATTGGGAATAATACGGCCTTTTATCGGAAAACACATCATAAAAATACTTACCGGGATACGCAGGTGCGGAAAATCGGTGATGTTCAGACTCATCCGGCAGGAACTGTTGGCCGATGGGATTGAAAACGCCAATATCTTGACCATGAACTTTGACACCTTCGAAGATAACGCTGCCCAAACGCCGGAGGAAATCTATGCAAGGGCACTCGGAAATTCCTAGCGCAATTGAGAGAATACCTCTTTGGGTGTTTTAAAGTCAAGTGTCTGCCGCGGACGTTCGTTGAGTAATCTTGCTATCCTTGAAACGTCCCGCTGGGTTAATTCCCTGAAATCATTAATGGGGTACAGCATATCCCGGATTAAATAATTGG
>BNVD01000073.1 GCA_025997835.1 Spirochaetia bacterium | reverse complement strand
CCCCTGTTTCATTGGGAGGTGTTCTACACCGATGATGTGCAGCACGTACTGGACGGCACCTGGCAGTCCCGCGCCTATTGGGAAGGGTTCAGCAACGGAACGGTAACTTTGGATACCCTCACGGAAAACAACGATCTCAGGACCGCCGCAACGGTTGCGGAAGTGGAAGCGCAAATCAAGGCCGGCGCCTTTGATCCCTTCCAGGGACCCATTGCCGATCAGAGCGGCGCGGAAAGAGTAGCCGCCGGATCGCGCCTTACCGATGAAGAAATCTGGAACCTCGGCTGGTTTGTAAAGGGCGTTATCGGAACGATTCCGCAGTAAACGGAAAAGGTACGGTATGCCGCAGGATGCCGCCTACATCGAGATGGCCCATATCACCAAACGCTTTGCGGCGGTTTTGGCAAATGACGATGTGGGTCTTTCGGTGGGCCGCGGCGAAATACTCGCCCTGCTTGGGGAGAACGGATCGGGAAAAAGCACCCTGGTGAATATGCTGTCGGGGATTTACATTCCCGATTCGGGCTCCATTTTTATAGACGGAAAACCCTGTTTTTTCCGTTCCCCCCACGATGCCATTGCTGCGGGTGTCGGTATGGTTCATCAGCATTTTAAACTTATCCCGGTGATGAACGCCTGGGAAAACATCAGCCTTGGGGAGCGGCGCCGTATCACTATCGGCGGAAAAAAACTGCCCGTCAAAAACCCGCTGGTTAATAAAAAACGAATCAACGAAAAGATCGCCGGAATAGAAAAACGCTTCGGCCTCACTACGAGTCACGACAAAAAAGTCTACGATATGCCGGTGAGTGAAAAGCAGACTCTGGAAATTATTAAAGTACTGTACCGGGGGGCTTCCACCCTGATACTGGATGAGCCCACTGCGGTCCTTACCCCGCAGGAAACAGAAAAACTGTTCGTTATGCTGCGGAACATGAAGCAGGAAGGGTGCGCGGTGATCATTATTACCCACAAGCTCCACGAAGTGATGGAGATTAGCGACCGGGTAATGGTGATGCGGAAGGGAAGGGCCATAGGCACGGTGAAGACCCGCGATACCACCCCTAAAGAGCTAACCGAAATGATGGTGGGGGCCAGTGTTTCCCTGGAAATCCGGCATAACGCGCCGGTACTTTCGCATGACGACAGGCTTCTTAAAGTACAAAACCTTTCCTGTAAGGGGGAAGATGATGTGCCTGTTCTCGATGATATGTCCTTTGAACTCCACGGCGGGGAGATTCTGGGGATTGCGGGGATTGCGGGAAGCGGCCAAAAGGAACTCTGCGAAATTATCGCGGGGCTGCGAAAGGCCGGCAGCGGTTCTGTCACGTTTAACGGCAAAAACCTGCTGGGCCTTTCCGCCAGAGCCATCAGGGGCATGGGTATCTCCATGAGCTTTGTTCCCGAAGACCGGCTGGGCATGGGGCTTGTCGCGGGGAGGAGCATCACCGATAACATATTGCTGCGGTCCTACGAAAAAGCCCCCGGTATCTTTATTGACCGGGAAAACGGCCGCGGCGCGGCGGAAGACATCGTAAAGCGCTACGATATTTCAACCCCGTCGGTGCAGCACGTTGTGCGAAAGCTGTCCGGCGGGAATATCCAGAAGGTGCTGCTGGGCCGGGAGATAGAAATCCGGCCTCTGGTGCTGATAACCGCCTATCCTGTGCGGGGGCTTGATATTGGCGCCTCCTACAGTATATATGAAATGCTGAACCAACAGAAAGAAAAGGGAGTAGCGGTGCTGTATATCGGAGAGGACCTGGATGTGCTGCGGGAACTGTGCGACCGGCTCATGGTGATCCACGGCGGGAAAGTTATGGCTATAACGGACCCCCGGCAAACCACCAAGGAAGAACTGGGGCTTTTGATGCTGGGGCATAAAACCGCATGATACGGATAGTTGCCCGGAGCGAAGCAAGTCCCGCGCAGGAAAACCTTTTGCGAGCGGCCGCCGTCCTTGCCGCCCTGCTGGCTTCAGCAGTCATCATGGCGCTGCTCCGCTATAACCCCATTGATGTTTTCGGCAATATCATCGCCGGTTCGTTGGGAACCGCCTACCGCTTCCGGGAAACGGTGAACAAGGCCATTCCCCTTCTGGTGCTGTCTTTGGGGACCGCCATCGCGTTCAGGATGAAATTCTGGAACATCGGGCAGGAAGGGCAGTTCTACCTTGGCGCATTCGGCGCTTCCCTCGTTGCCTTCTCCTTTCCCGATCTGCCCGCAGGAATACTGCTGCCCTTTATGATTATCACAGGATTGTTATTCGGAGGCCTTTGGGCGCTGATCCCCGCCCTGCTCAAGGCAAAATTTTCCACCAGCGAAACTCTGGTAACCTTGATGCTGAATTATGTGGCGGCCAAGTGGATTTCCTTTTTACAGTACGGCCCCTGGAAGGACCCGGCGGGCAACGGCTTTCCCAAGATCGCCGCTTTCAGTAAAAACGCGGTGCTGCCATCGGTATTCGGCATCCACATCGGCTGGATAATAGCACTGCTGTTGGCAGTACTGCTGCACATACTCCTCTCACGGACCAAGCTGGGGTACGAAATTGACGTACTGGGAGAAAGTGAAGCTACCGCCCGCTATGTGGGGATCGGTGTGTTCCGGGTGATGATTATCGCCGTCATGATTTCCGGGGGCCTCTGCGGGATTACCGGGATGATGCAGGCCTCCGCAGTGGAACGCTCCCTGTCGGACCAGCTCTCAGGCGGCTTGGGCTTTACCTCGGTGATTACCGCCTGGCTTGCCCGGCTTAATCCCCTGGCCATCGTAGGAGTAGCGTTTCTGTTTTCTGTCTTAATCCAGGGCGGCAACTTTTTACAGTCGAGCCTCCAGATACCGGCTTCTATTTCCCAGGTCCTGCAAGGCATCATCATCTTCTTCGTCCTTGGCTCCGAGTTTTTTATACGCTACCGTTTTGTGTGGACCAAAAGGGGCACATCATGACAGTTTTCCTGCTTGCCCTGACCCTGTTCCTGCAAACCGCAGTACAGATGGGGACCCATATCCTCTTTGCGGTGCTGGGCGGCATCCTTTCGGAAAAGGCGGGTCACATGAACCTCGGCATTGAGGGGATGATGCTGTTGGGTGCGTCGGTGGGGTTTGCCGCCGCTCTGTCCACGGCGAACCCCGTTGCCGCAGTCTGCGCCGCCGGGCTTGCCGGCGCCGCGGGCGCCCTTATTTACGGCCTTATCACCATCACCCTCAGGGGGAATCAGGTGGTTACCGGCCTAATTCTAACCATTTTCGGCGCCGGGGTATCGGGCTTTTTGGGCAAGGGGCTGTCGGGGAAGGCCCTTCCTGAACAGGTTTCCCGTGCCTTTGAGCCGGTCGCCGTGCCGCTTTTGCACAGCATTCCTGTTATCGGCCAAATCTTTTTTGAGCAGAGTCCCTACGTGCTGGCGGGAATGGGGGCAGCAGTAATACTGTTTCTTTATTTTAAGTATACCCGCGCAGGGGTTAACGCCCGTGCGGTTGGGGAGAACCCCGCCGTCGCAGACGCTTCCGGTATTCCGGTTGTTCTGTACAAGTATGTTCACGTGACTCTGGGGGGATTTTTCTGCGGCGCAGGCGGGGCCTATCTGTCGCTGGTTTTTGTTCCCCGGTGGCAGGATAACATTACCGCAGGGGCAGGGTGGATTGCGGTGGCGTTGATCATATTCAGTACCTGGAATCCCCTAAAGGCGATTTTTGCCGCCTATCTTTTCGGGGCGCTTAAAGGGGTGGGCTTCAAGTTTCAGAATATCGATTTGAGTATTCTGGGACACAGAATAGTTTTTTATCCCCAGCTTCTGGATATGCTGCCCTACATTGCGACCATCGCCGTGCTTATCCTTATTACCCGAAAAAAGAAACGGGAACATCAGGCTCCGGCGGGGCTGGGTACGCCGTACTTTAGGGAAGAGCGGTAGGATCGCCCCGGCAAAGCAGGGGTGACAGGCGCCAAATTTTTCTGGTGTCTCATGATGCGCTACGCATGTGCAGACATGACATTTCGGAGTATAGCGTTAATCCGGGTTTGTGGAGTTTGTCAAATTTATTTTTTGGAGGTTGGCGCTTCCCCTCAACTAAACCAATACGCGTAGTCCGGGCTTTTCACCTTAAAGCTGAACTCCTGATTCATCCCCCGAATGACAATCCCTTCGTGGTAGTAAATACTGTTTTTCTCAAAGGCCGGTTTTTCCCCTGCTTTAAGCTGATAGTGATAGTCCAGCCCGTCCGGGGTAAAGGCGAAGTACCGCGTACCCACTGCGTCGGCCTCACCCGCCGAGGTGATGATTTCCCTTAGGGGGACGTTGACCCATTCGCTGATGGCAGGCACCGTGGGGATGCCCGACGCGGCGGAGAAGTCCGCCAGTTCCTGCCAGGAAAGATAGCGGTTGGTAATGAGGTCCCTGGCGGTGTAGAGGAAGAGCTTTGAGCTGGGGAAGCGGTAGATGTTTTTCTGGACCCCCGGCCCGCAGCGTTCGCCCTGGATGGCCAGCAGTTTTCCGGTTTTCTTGTAGTAGTCCTGCAGTGCTTCGGGAATGTGATACGCGTCCGCCACGTCCCAGAAGCCCGCGCCGTCCTTTTTTTGCCGGGTACGGTAGGCCACGGTCCGGGAGCAGACGAAAAATTTCCCCACTTTCTTGTTTTTGTAGTCGAACAGGAACGTACCGCTTTGGCCCTCCATTTTGATGGTGGCGTAGCAGTGGGTGTCCAAATGCGCCTCCAGAATTTCGGGGCAGTTCTGGACGGTGGTTTCGTCGGATTTGGCGATGAGGGCGCTGGGGAAGGGGCTCTTTGCCTTGACCTCGTTTTTTCGGATAAGCGCGCGGATGCCTTTGCCCAGCGGCCGGGTGGCGGGGTGTTTCACGAGCCAGGCGGCAAAGGCGGAAAGCCAGGTCTTTTTGGTAGAGGCCTCCTCCACAGGCTCGTACTTCAGGATGTTGAGTACGCCCGAAACATCTTCCCCGCTCTGGTACGGCTTTTTCCGTTCAGGCAGAATGGTAGTCTTAAAGACGATGCCCATACTGATAACGCCGCACATCCTGAGGGGCCGGATAAGGAAACGGTCGAGGTTCTCCTTGTAGCACCGTGCCCGGAGGAACTCAAATTCCGGCCGTATGGGGAGGAGGCTATCGACCTCTACAAAGATGACCTGCTGCCCCGGCACGATGCCCTTGTCGCCCAGGACCGTGTAGCCGTTTTCGTTAAACGTGAGGGTCTGGACCCGGTCCTTGCCGGGGATGGCCTCCGCCGATTTTACCGTAACGATTTTTGCCATGTCGCGCATTGGAATCCTCCTTAACGTAAGGACGGCTTTTCAGGGGCAAAAAAGATCTTATTTTCTGCCTTTCCGGTCTGTCTGGGCTCTGAGCAAATCATCTAACGCCTTGGCGTGTTCCTCGTCTATCCGGGTCCGTCTGGCGAATATTTCTTCTTTAGATGCTTTTGCGGCATTACTCATTACGGCATCCAGGATGAGCCCTATCATTTTACCCGAATACTCATGAAAAACTTCATTGTGCTGAAGATCGTTATTTTCGATCTTGTCAAGCCGGGAATATATATCATTAAAAATCCAATTCTTAAACCTTTTGCTTAGCGCCGCAAAACATACTCCTATTACACCAAGCGAAGTAAATATACCGCTGTAGTCTTGAAGAAAAGAGTTTATTGATTTAACTACATCGCCCATTTAATCCTCTCCTCTGTTAAAGATACTATAATTAGACCCGCATCTCCAAATTTTGTCAAGCAAAAAGTGGTAAAACCATACAAATTTAGTCAGCAAAGGGCAATACCTTACGGGCAGCCATAGGGAATCTCTAAAAACTTCAGTTTTTAGAGATTTACCGCTTAAAAATGCATTTGCGCAGTCGTAGACGAGCAAATGCGGGGGCACCGCTGAAAACTAACCGAGTTTTTAGCGGTGCCCCATACGCAGTATATTTTTCGAAAAAAGTGCTCTAAATTTCGAAAATTTTGCTCTCCCTTTTTTCCCTGGTGGGCTATAATATATTATATCTGTATAGACACTAATTTTCAGGAGGTATCATATGAAAAATCATTTTTATTTGTCAGGGCGGTCTGCCGTCCGTATTGGCGCATGTCTGCTGGTCGCGGTAAGCGTCCTGTTTGCGGCGTGCCGCCAATCGGTTAGCCCCGGGGGTGGGGGGGCCGCAGACCCAAAAGCCCTTAAAACAGCAATCGCAAGCGCGGAAGACCTTGTGAATTCTGTCTTTTCTTCACCAGATGGCAGCGATGTATCGCGAACCCGCCAATGGGCTGAACAAGGCGATATTGACGCCTACAAGGGAGCCATAGCCACCGCTCAAGCCGTGGTTGATAAAAAATCCCCTGCCGCCACCCAGACGGAGCTTGACCAGGCAGTAGCGGTCCTCGCGGCGGCAACCACGACATTCAACGACATATTGACCGCCAATGGATTCGGAACCAAATCCCCGGTCGACAGAGACGGTCTTCAGGCGCAAATTGACGAGGCGCAGGCATTGCTTGATGCTACTGACTACTCCGACGACGGTGAAGACATCCAGCCGTATGACTTTTGGGTTACCGCAGGAGAGTGGGACGACTATAGCATAGCAATAGAGATCGCAACGGAGGTGGTATACGATACGAGCGCCACGGCGGACGCAATCAACGCGGCGTCCGATGCCCTTGACGCGGCAACATTGGTGTTCAGAAACGTCCAAAAACCCGGAAACTACCGGGATGGCAATGTGTACATCACCGGCACGCTGAGCGGCGGTATTCCTGAAGGCATCGTGACCATTTACGAAGATGCCGCCGGGACAACCCTTATTGACAGCGCGACCGTATCGAGGGGCGCCGCAGGCTGGCGGGTGGGTATCCCGGAAGAAAACATTGGCAGTACGGTATACGCGCAGGTAGCGTTCCTGGGCCTGAAATCGGCGCTGGTACCGGTCACGGTGACGGCGACCGGAGCAAGCGATATCGATTTGAACCTGGCTCCTGCGGTTCCACAGGGTGTAAACGCCGCGCCGTGGTACAAGACGGTAACCGGGAGTGTTGCCGACGGTACGGCGGTCAGAGCGGTCGACAACAGTATAACAACGAACTGGGCGGTCGGCACCAGCGCCACTTCGGCAACATTGACGCTGGAGTTTGACTTCGACATCACCGTGAACGCGATTGTTCTCCGCAATTCCCGCACCGATACCGTGTCCCGGTTCAAGGTCGAATATTCAACCGATGGTACAACCTGGCAGGAAGCGTATGAATACTACAATAGTGGTGCGTTTGTCCCCAGCAGTGCGGATGGCGCGGGGTCGGGGAATGTTGCATACCCGATGTTCCTGAATGCGCCATTTACCGCCGGTTATGTCCGCCTGAGCCTTATTGGATTACCCGGGATGTCAAACAGACCGGTCGCCATCTGGGAGTTTGAGCTGTACAACGCCTTTGACCGGACCGCGCTAAACGATGCCATCACTGCCGCGAAAGCCGGTATGGCCGGCATCGAGGTCTCGGTTGACGGCGCCGATGTGTATATTCTGGACAAGTGGGTTACTGCGACGGCAAAAACTGAATTCGAAGCGGCCATCGCTGCGGCGGAAGCCGTTGCCCAAAACCCCGCCATTGCCGACGCAACGGGTATCTCCGATGCTGTTGCTGCCTTTGCGACAGCGCAAACAGCCTTCACCCCCCAGTTCGGGACGATGAATAACAACAAGGCCGACCTGCGGGCGGCGATAACGGCGGCAATTGAGACCAGGGATTATTACAAGGTTTCTGCGGATTCAGGCGCCACATTGTATGCAAACCAGCTCTGGGTTACCCAGGCCAACAAGACTACCTATGCGGATGCTATTACCGCTGCGGAAACGGTGCGGAACGACAACAGCGTCGGCCTCTCCCAGTCTGACGTTGACAACGCCTTAGCCACCCTTAATACCGCAACCGGAACCTTTACCGGCGGAGCGCAACCGGGCGCGCTGGTGAATGCTTCGGACACCAACCTCGCGCCGCGGTACATGAAAATTACGGCAACCAATGAGAATTCCGGCGCGCAATACAAAGTACCCGCTATTGCCGACGGTGTTGGAAATACCCGCTGGGCCACAGCTTCTGCGTCCCTTGTATACCCCGTTTACGTGACCCTGGACTTCGGTCTGCCCATTACCATTAATCAAAGCGTAATTAAGGATTTTGGTGCTGGTCCGGCCGGACGTCTTACCGACTTTGAAATTGAGTATTGGGATGGAAGCGCGTGGCAGCAGGCGTATGATTCCCCGAACAAGGGCACGGCAATCCCCGGTCATGCCAGCAACGGTAACAATATCACCAGCCCCTTTACCTGCGAATTTGCGGCGAACCAGACATCCAGCCAATTCCGGCTGAAAATCAATGCGGCAAGCACTGACCCCACCATCTGGGAGTGGGAACTTCGCATGAGAGCCACACCGTCAACCCTCCAGACCTTTGAGGTGGCAGGCTATACCCTGGAACCGGCCTTTGTGCCGGATGCCGCGACGCCCAACGAGTTCACGCTGATTGTGCCGTCAAGCGCACCGGTAACGCTGACCGCCGCAGTAAGCAGTGGTGTTACCGCAACGCTTGGCGCCGGCCAGGACAGCCAGACCATCACCATTACCAATGGAACCGGTACCGGCACGGTAACGGTGACGGGCACAGGGGAATATGGGACTTCTACCTATACCCTGCGGGTATTCGTGGTTGCGGCCCCGGATGCGGATACCGGCGACCGCAGCCTCGTGACAACAGGAACGGTGGTACCCTTCACCATGAAGTACGTACCGGCGGGAGTCTTCCAGCGGGACGGGACCGCGGGTAATCTTTCCGTAATAACCCGCAACCTGCTGGTGCTGGAAACCGACGTAACCCAGGAACTGTTTAACGCGGTGACCGGAGATGCTCTGGCCGTGGCAGCGCCCAACCCCACAGACACACCCCAAATGCCCGCAGCAGCCCTGACTATGTACAAGAAAATAGTCTTCGCCAACAAGCTGAGCATCATGCACGGACTGGACCCGGTGTATAGCGTAGGCGCTGTTACCGACTGGGCGACTTTTGCCTATACGGCTACCCCCACGGTGCTTGCGACCTGGAACGACCTAACCATGGATATCACCAAGAACGGGTACCGTCTGCCCACCAAGATGGAACACATCTGGGCGGCCATTGGCGCGGACACCGCAAATCCCGGTAAGGTAAATACCACGGGGTACAATAAAGCCTATGCCGGCGCCTCTGGAACTGCGGCCCAGAACGCCTGGTGTGACGGCGGTAGTAATCCAATCCGGCCGGTAAAGGGTAAGGCGGCCAATGAACTGGGTCTGTATGACATGAGCGGAAACGTCTGGGAAACAATCTGGGACCGGTACGAAGAAAGCGTATCCGCCGGTATTAAGGTTGATTATACCGGACCGGCATCGGGAACTAATTTCACCAGGATGTCCGGGGATAGAGGTAACACCGCCAACCTTAAGCCTACCATGCAGTATACAGGGGCCACCAATTGGGACGCTGTCGGTGGTAACGTAGGCTTCCGCGTTGTTCGCAACCTGGACTAGACCTGATCTGTAAACCGGCAGCTGTCTTGCTGTCCGTTGGATAGCAAGACAGCCACTATTGGGCAATTACCCCGCCGTAGGCGGGGATTTGTAATGTATTTTTTCAGGAGGATAGTATGAAAAAGCGTTTTTATTGCCGGGGGCGGTCCGCCGTCCGTATCGGCGCGTTTCTGTTGGTCGCAGTAGGCGTCCTGTTTATGGCGTGCCGCCACGCGACCAGTGG